>DCPZ01000041.1 GCA_002323795.1 Flavobacteriales bacterium UBA1531
CGGCATCGCTTTCCCAAATGTTTGCGCTCGGAATTCCAATGAAGATGTTTCGGGCCTGTGTCTCGCCTCCCAGCCCGAGGCTTTTTGCAGGCTGCAGAATGGCACTTTTGATGCCTCGGTACAGCCCTCCTCCTTGCAATGAATTCAGGGCTCCAATGGACAATGAAGCGTCTTCGGAGATCGTAGCTTCTTCAAGATTGATGAGTATGGGACTGAGTAGGATTCGAACATCCTGAAGTGACATGTTCGGGACCAAGCGAATGGAATCATTTTGGAAGCCACTTGCGCTGGCAATGAGGAAGTGCGATTCACAGGATGCGAGCAGATTGGAAACGAGAAATTTGCCCGATTCATCGCATGCAATGACTTGATCCGCGCCTCGTGGGCTAGCACAGCTGTAGATGACAGTTGAGCCTGCAAGTGGCGAACCGTTCAGGTCGCGCACCGAACCTGTAATGGCAATTGATTCTGACTGACACCATCCCGCTTTCACGCCAAAAGCCAGACCAATCAGGATGAGTAGAGTTTTTTCAGTCAGTCCCATTCTTGATCGGCCTGTTGAGTTTCCAGAATTCTTTTGGCCGGATGACCGAATCAAGAGGGAGGACATAACTTCTTTCTGACCAATCATTTTTGACAGTTGCCAAATCAACAAACGGGTCGATCATAAGTTGAGACCGCCGACCATTAAGTGTTGTCCATACTTCGGCTCGAACTTTTACATCTTCATTGTTCTCTTGCTTCCAATGATCGTGAATGTGATGTGCCGCTTGAACAATGAGGTCGGGTTTTGCTCCAATCATTTTCAATTGATTTGGCGTGAGGAAGTCTTCAATAGGGAATACTTGTTTTTGACCGGCTTCATTTTCAATGTAATAAGTTGCATATCCAGCTTTTTCCATGAGCATTACTTTCCAAGCGAAGCGGTATCCGAATTCATGCCAATATGAATTGCCTTTGTGGGTCAAGTAGCGCCAAGGAAACACCAATTGGAACAGAAGAAAAATGACCAAGAACCCCTTAATTTGTTTATCCCAAAAAGTCATCAGAAAATGACCTGAACTCTTGGAAGGGATATGCAGCGAACCCGCAGGGAATCGGCGCCAAAGATTGAAGTGCCATTCGTCTCGGAAGAAGACCGTTGTGCAGGCAATCATTACCCAAGGAAAGACTCCGATTGGAAAAAGAATCCACGTGAGGATATGGAAGATGACCAGAACAGGATAAAAGAAAGGCCTCAGTCGATTGGAGAAAAGGGCGAAAGGAGCAAGCAGGTCAAAAGCAGCGCCCATCCAGCTGAATAAGTAAGCGGTGCTTTTGAGTTTGAATAAGGGCCCAATCAGAGGAAATGAACTGTGTTGCGGAAGCCACATTCGCAAGGGTTGAGCATCCAACATCCAATCGGCATTCAGCTTCGCGATGCCCGCATAGAAGTAGACGATCGCAATGATTATCCGGAACGAATAAACGTAGATCCGTGGCACCATGCTTCTAGAAGCCTTTGCTGGGATGAGGACAAACAAAAAAGCTACGACTGAGACAAAGTAGTAGTGGTTGAGATAATTGCTTTTGTCCAAGACCTCCACGTAGGTGAAGCAGACCAAGAAAAGCAAGGCCCCTAAGCGCTGTGTTTTTCCAGCAAGTAGCATGCACCCTCCTGCAATCATCCCCGCAAAAAGGCCCATTGCAGCTTGTGCATTGGGTCGGGGGATCCATTCGAATCCATCAAATGGGAACAACCAAACAGGGGACAAAATTTGCGTTTCAATCCACCCTTTTCCAATGAATCTAATGCTGCTAAATAAAACGAGAACGGCAAAGAATCGCCGCAGCGTTATTATCGGAGCAGCAGAAATCATTGCTTAGTCGTTGTCATTGTCTTGATAGGTAATGAGTACTCCGAGTGATGACATCATATCGACTTTCCAAAGAAGCACCAACGCTTGCAGTTCTTCGAAAACCTCAAATGTTGCGTCTTGGCTGTCGACGACATAATCAGCAAGAGGGTCATTCATCGTGAGCACAGCTGCCTTTGCTGCAGTCAATTGACCTGATATTGCATCGTTCAAACCTGCTCCGTACTCGACGTCGCCTAAGGATTTTAGGTAATCATCCAATCCAATCTGTTGGCTAGCCCCCTGAACGAAATCTCCGAAATAGAAGTTCTCACAACCGATCAACGCTTCGTGCATTAAATCAATGCTCCAGTTCGCCGCAAATGGCGCCTCCACAATTTTAGGCTGTGGTGTCCCGCTAAACGTCATAATTCCGTTTGGCAGTCCGAGTTTTTGTTTTCGAATGCCTTGCTCATAAACCTCATTGAACGAATTCAGGAGCAATCCAATTGAACTGCCTTCCTCCGTTCCTGTGGAGGCCGTGAAGGTGGACTTAAAGTCTCCCTCCCATGCGGTGAGCACCGCAGACGATTCAGTTTGAAGGTAATCAATCAATCGCTTGAGGTGGTCGAGTCGAAAGGAATCATCATTTATCTCAAGGGCAATGTCTTCAGCAGATGCGTGATTTAAGAGGTAATCCAAGGCAGGCAGACCGATGTTACTCAATGTTGCCGGCAGCCCAGGAGTCCAATTTTCATTTGTGAACGCTGCGATGATTTTTGCGGTATCTGTAGGATACGTATTGGTAGTGGCTAAAAGTGCCCGATCCATGGCAGGGCCAAAATTAAAGAGCGAAGCATGTTGCCAATCCATGTAAGTGAGTTTCAACAACTCCTGCAAACCTTGAATTTGACTCGCATTTATGCCCTCTGTAAGGATCAATTGATCTGCTGCATTTTTTAGATCCTGGCATCTTGACGCATAGTTTGAATATGCAGGAATGATGATAGACGTGGCAGTGTTTTCTAAGAAGGGGCCGCGATCAAATGTGATGGCTTCATTCTCTGAATCGGGAGTGCAACCAGCGATAAAGAGAAGAGTAAATATGATTGGGACGAAAAAACCAACAAGACGCAGTGAGCGTCTTGTTGGTCCAATCCCTGAAACATTAAATTTCATGGAAGTATTGTTTTGCGATTACAAAGCAGTGGCATACTGAGTCAGGTCTGTCATAGCAGCGAGTTCATCACGAACTTCGGTGATTTGTGCAGTTGTTACGTTGTAGTAGTCTTCACCAAGATCTTCAAACAAATGCTCTACGGCATCAGTGTCCACAGATGTGTTGGCTCCAAACTGCAACGCCATGATGAAGGCTTTTGCTTCTGACAGCTCGTGATTTCGAAGTGCATCATCAGCGTAATTATCAAGAGCATCGTTCAAGTAGTGAATGGCTGTTCCAGCAGCAACGCGCTCGAGTTCGCGGTTGATGATTGCAATTTGCGCATCTCGTTCCGCCAACAAATTTTGGGAAATTGCGGCTCGACCGGTTCGGAATGCGGCAGACAATGTTGATGCCGATGAAAGCAAATCTTCACGCGAGTATGTGTACTTGCCCCAGAATCGGTTGGTCCCACTCGTCGGGTAGTTTGTCGCGTCAGTAAAGTAACCATACGCTTCATCCCAATGGTGCTCCATTTCGGTATAATATTTCCCGTCAGCGGCATCGACGGCAACGGAGTTGTCAACATCCATTTTGCCCGGGGCGAGGTACACTGAACTGATGTTATAGTAGAAGCATGCTCCCATGAGGCCTTTTTCAATGAGCTGTGTCCACTCTTGTCCTTGAGCGCTTTGGAGGTATTTGCTATCGCTAGTAGTAGATGCTACGACACCTGCAACGCCCGCAGCTCCTGTAGTTTCTTCGGCTACGGTTTGGCCGCTTGCCTCAGCAATACCATTCATGTAGCCTTCAAATGTGTCTGTCCAAAATGCATCTCCACCAACAGTTTTGCTGCGAAGTTGTTTGCTTGATCCGGTCATTCCGAGTTCTTCCAGATCATCCCATGTGTAGCCGTCGTTTGCATACATCGAGAGGAGTGTTGCAGCATCCAGTGCTGTTCCAGGTGTGTTTGACGTTTTGAGATATGTTGTCATTTCTGAGAGCATGTTCAAACGTTGTCGTTGTCCGTCGAAACTTACGGTGCTATTTCCATCGCTGTCGGTGAAGACATATTCGTCAGGTGTTACTACCGCATAGTTGCAAGATCCATCATCAGTATCAGCATCGGCGTCATAATTTGTCGCCGCGGCGTCGGTGCAACCATCTTTGTTGCATGAGGTGAGTGCAAAAGCAACCATCATTACGGCTGCGAAAGCAAAAGTATTCGTGAACTTCATTGTTTTTTTGAAAAAAATTGTGAGCGCAAAGATTTTGATTGAAGTAGGTCTTATCCAATACCTGAAACATGGTATTTAGAACTGTTCTAAATAAGATGGGAGAATGCGCAAAAGAGCCAGCGTCAGAGTCAGCGCCGATTGTCAATAAATGCATTTTGACACGAGACATATTGTCTGCGCGATGAATCTGCATCGTGTGCTTGCGGCAAATCTCTTTTCGTTATTCTTGAACGAATGATGCGACGATTTCGCTCACGCGATCAACGGGGTGATCCAAAAAGTGCACGTACAATGGTTTCCCTTCGACCTTTCCGTTCAGGGTAAATTTCTTGTTTTCGGCCGTCATGTAGTTCTGCCATTCATTGCGCACGGCTGACCAAAAGCTATGATTCTCTTTCCAGTAATCCGCTGCAGCTTGGCATTTTGCGTCGGCTACTCTGGTGTATGTGTTTCTGCCTTTTTCCTCTGCCACGACCGTTTCTTTTTCGTCGTCTAATCGGATTTTGAGGTTGTCTTGTTCATGCGTCCATCCATGTGCATGTACCTCATGTCTATTCAAACGATCCATCACATCGTAATCAGAACGCTTGGTATACTCCCTTCTGGGCAGGGGAGTGCGCGCGGTAGCTTCCCAGTATTTTTTGCCATCAGCGTGTATCCAGGTGCCTAATGCAGCGTATCGTGGCCCATCATCCACCTGGAATACTCTTTGTTCCCATTTTCCAGCGACGGACATGGGGTCATTCTCAAAGAATTGCCAGGTTCGACCCTCTTGGTATCGCATGGATTCAAGCGGCTGATAAACCCAGTCCTGCCTCCAATGCTTCATTGTATAATCATCACCGAAAACGAGAATATGCTGAAGTTGAAGCCTGTTACCACTGTCGCTCACCATCTCGACCCATTCCAGTGCAGAAGCTTGATAGTTTTCATGAAATTGGTACAAGGTATCCGAGCTGAACGTTTCCGCAAAAGCAAATTCTACCTCATAGCAGCCGCACATTGAGCGAATTGCCTGAAGATCCTGAGTGCTTTGAGCGAAAAGGGGTTGCGCGATGAAAACGCCAGTGAGAATAAAAACAAATCGAACAATCATGATTCAGCAATTTTTAGGTGTCAAAATTCTGTGCTGAATGATGAAAACTCAATCCCTTAAATCAGTCATTTTATTTAGACCAGTTCTAAATAACGTTTTTGGGGGATGGTTTTGAAGACGATACATTCCGAAATTTGCGGAAAATTAACCTGATGAATAAGCCAATTCAACCATCGTTTTTCCTTTTTTGCGCCCTACTATTTGCGGCTCCATCGATTATTAGTGCTCAAACAGATTGCGCGGGCGTTGTTGACGGTCTGGCCTTAGTGGATGAGTGCGGCGATTGCCAATCGGCTTATGTATACAACTTCATCACGCATTCGGTCACCTTTGTTGCAACCGAGGATGAGGCAGTTTTGGGTCCCAATGATATTTTGGTGCTTCCGGATGATCCAGGGAACCCGTATTGGAACCAGGCGTGTGCGGATGTTCCTGGCTGCACGGACGTGACAGCGTGCAATTTCAACTACGCTGCGACCGAGGATGATGGTACATGCGGAGTTTCGGACGATTGCGGCGATTGCCAACTGCCCTATTGCTATAACCCGGTCACTCACGCGGTGAACTACACTGCCGAATTGGATTGTGGGGACATTTGGGTGAGCGGTGATATGCTGAGCAACCCGGGAATGAATCCTTATTGGAACTCGTCATGTGAAATTTTCGGATGTACTTATCCCAATGCCTGCAACTACGCATCAAATGCCAATTCAGATGATGGCAATTGCGAATGGGACTCGTGTCTAATTGAAGGGTGCACGTATTACACAGCATTGAATTTCAACGCAGTTGCCACGGTTGACGATGGTTCGTGTGAGTTCAGCAATTGTGAAGGCGACATTAATCACGACGGCACGATAGGTACAACGGATTTGCTCTTGTTCTTGAGTCAGTTTGGCTCATCATGCTTCTAATTCCAAAGAATGAAAATCTCATTTTTTTTCTCTGCGCTCCTTTGGATACTGATGGCGAACAATGCAATGGCGCAAGTCCAATCATCAGCCTCTTTGTCGGATCGCTCTTTTTGGAAGGATTATCCTACCCTAATGGATGTACAAGAAAGAGTAGACATAGGAGACGACCCTTCGGCGCTTGGACCCTTCGATTTTGATCCGATGAGCTGGGCGCTTATTGAGCAAGCGCCATTGGAAGTTTTAAGGTTCTTATTGGGTTTCGAAGGCAATGGCGTAAACAAGCTTACGCATGATGGTCGCAGTTATGTATTCTGGGCTGCTTACAAGGACAATTTACCATTTATCAAGGAACTAAAGGAGCTTGGTGCAGATTTCGGGATTGTGGATGAACACGGATATTCATTGCTCAACTTTGCGGCGGTAACGGGCCAGACAAACCCAAAACTGTACGACTATTTAATCGAACAAGGTTCTGATCCGAAAACGGAATTCAACTCGAATGGTGCGCAGGCCTTGTTGCTTTTGGCCCCGTTTATCTCAGACGATGAAATGGTAGACTATTTTGCCAAGTTTGGTTTGAGCATGAATGACACAGACAAAGATGGGAGCAATGGATTCTTGTATGCATGCAAGGGTGGAAATATTGATTATTTGAAGTCACTGGTGCAATCTGGAATGGAAGCCAAAATTCGCAATGGAGAGGGACAATCTGCCGCTCATTTCGCGGCAATTGGCACTAGAGGCAAGAGCAATGGAAAAGAACTCTTTGAATTTTTGAAAGAAAATGGTGTGGATTTGAATCAGAAGGATGAGAAAGGAGTCACACCATTGATGGAATATGTTCGAGGCAAGGCAGATGCTGCAACGGTGACGTATTTAGCAGCAGAAGCTCACGATTTAAACGCGGTTGATTCGGATGGTTTTTCAGCGATGCATTTTGCGTTATCGAGCGCAGAAGTCGCAACAGTGAAGGCATTGATGGATTGCGGATGGAGCGCTAGTGACGCGCCTTTCAAGTCTGAATCTCTTTTTCATGCATTGGCAGAGCAATACGACCCAAGTGACCACGACGGCTTTAGCGAAAAGATTCAACTCTTGCGTTCGAAAGGCATCCCTGTTCTTCAATCATTGCCTTCAAATGAGACGTGGTTTCATCTTGGAGCGCGGACTCAGTCGCTTGATATGTTGAAGTTTGCTGCATTGCTGCAATTGGATGTAAACCATATCGATGAGGACGGAATGACATCACTCCATGAAGCTTGTCTCACTGCTCGGGATGTCGAGAATTTGCAATGGCTTGTTGATGTTGGCGCGGATATTAAAATTACTACCATGTTCGGTGAAACCGCTTTTGACTTAGCCAAGGAAAACGAAGCCCTTGTTGGCGTAAATCTGAATTTTTTGAAGACGGAATGATGAAATTTCTTGTGGTATCCTTGGTGCTTTCCGGTCTCTTTTTCGGAAGCGTTGCATCAAAAGAAGACATTCCAGTGCGGTGCATGATTCAAATGAAGAATTATGACGGAGAGGGCGCATACATCATTGCCGGGTTGGTTGATGAGAATGGAGATTATTTGAGAACATTGCATGTTGTGGGCGATGACGATGATTGGTACTATGAATTGGAAGAGTGGTGGAAGTTCCACGGTCGCACTCGACCATCCATTGATGGCATTACAGGCCCGACCATAGCGGGGGGTGAACGCACCACATTTGTCTTTGACGTTCGTTCGAATGAACTGGATCGAGGATATGGGATTCGTTTTGAATCGGGCGTTGAAAATGAGGGATACTTTCCTCGAGAAGCAATCATTCCTCTGGTATCTGATATGTCAAATGGAAAGAGGGAGGGAGATGGCTTTATTCGATACGTCAGGCTGCTAATGGAATGATGCTGCCACCAATCTGGTTTCGGCGCATTCATCGATCCTTGGCCGCATGGCTGTCAATAGGTTTATTGGCAACGCTATTGAGTGGGATAGTGATGGCTTGGGATGCGACACGCTGCCAAGTGCAATCTTACGCTTTGACATCTTCGATGGAGGATATACATATTTCAGATTTTATCACTTCACTGAAGCCGCATTTCGTCTTTGTCGATAAAATTGAGATCAATCGTTGCGGGCAGCTACTAATCACGGGAGAGCACAAGAACAATTCTTTCGGCACCTGGGATTGGAATCCCGATACGAGCGAAGCGAAGGATGCTGACCAAAAAAGGGGGAGGTTAGTGCAGTGGATGACCATCTTGCATCGTTCATTCTTTATGGGAACCATAGGAAGGGTTTGGGCAGCCATTAGTGCTTTTTTGTTGCTTGCTTTTTTGTTTAGCGGGTTGCTACTATGGTGGAATACTTACGGTCCGAAGATCAGCCGCACCGGGGTTTTCCATGTCGATTTTGGCCTTGCCGTATTTCTTCCGCTGTCCTTGTTAGCCGGAACGGGTTTGGCGATGTCTGCAGATCATTTTGGATTCTTGAATCCTGAAGAGGAAAAGGTTGAGGTCTTTCCATTGAATGAAACAGTCACTCGCAATTGCGAAGCTTTTGACGCTTTTCAATCCTTGCTTTTGTCTGATTTGGCGGCTTTAGAATATCCTTTTGTGGTGGATGAAGGGGAATGGTTTCGTATCCAATTTCGGGATGGCTCCGCGGTTAAATTGGACGCATTAACAGGCGCGAAAATTGAAAGCACTGAATATGCATGGGGAGCTAAATCGCTTCGTTGGATGGATGACGTTCATACTGGAGAACGAAACATAGTATGGGCTCTTTTGTGGCTGGTGAGTAGTTTGGTCACATGCGCAGTGTCAGTCACGGGTGTTATGATCTGGCGACGAAATAAAATTGCTCGGGTTTCTCGGGTTCTCCTGGAACTTCGTGATCCAGACGTTTGCCTGGTCGTGGGGTCGCAAGGCGGTACAACATGGAACTTTGCCAATGCGTTTGCAGATGGTCTGATGGCACAGGGGTGTAAAGTAGAGATCCAAGACTTTGAACGGTTTCATCCAAAGGCTTCCATTCGAAACGTGGTTTTCATGGTCTCGACGTATGGACGAGGCCGTGCACCAGATCATCTCTGTGATTGGCGCAATACCGTAGAAAATTGGCCTGCTTTTTCGAATGAATTGAAGTTGGCGGTGGTCGGTTTCGGAGATCGTAAATACCCTGAATTTGCAGAATTTGGTAGAAGCTTGATGACCGCATTGTTTGAAAACCGTGTCAAGCCAGGTGAAATACCATTCTATACAGTGAATGCTCAGAACTGGGAGGAATTTCAAACCAGAGTGCACATGGTATGCAAGTCGATGAGGCTACCTGAGGTACAAATGCAGGTTGTGGATGAACCAGTCGAACCTTCTTCAGAGTTTGAGCTGCAGCTTACAGCACGGCATGTCCTTGGATCGCTGGCTTGGCTCATTTTTGAACCACTTGAAGTCAATGGATACAAACCAACATCAGGAGACTTGCTCTCAGTCACTCCTCCGGGGAGCAAATCAGAAAGGTTGTACTCTCTTGCCGTTTTAAATAATGGAACTTGGGGGGTGAGTGTTCGTCTTATTCCAGACGGCATATGTTCGGGCTGGTTGCACAGCATATCCCTTGGTTCCAAAATACAAGTGGACGTAAAGCCCAACCCTGAGTTTCATCTTCCGATGTGGCAAGACCAACCTATGTTGCTGATAGCGAACGGTTCTGGCATAGGACCACTTCTTGGTATGATTGAGAAACTCCCTGACGATCAGAATGCGGTTCTCATTTGGGGCCTTCAAACTGAGGATCAGGCGAGCTTCGCTCGAGGAATAATCGATGAAGCCATTGAACGGAGAGCGCTCTCAAGATGGTATTTGGCTTGTTCAAGACCTCTGAATGGTCCTAAGCGCTACGTTCAAGATATCATAACGAATGATCTTGATGCCGGCGCCACATGGGCGAATTCTCGCAGTCGGTTAATCATATGCGGGAGCCATGAGATGGAGGAAGGCGTCGAGGCTGCGTTGTTCTCTATCGATGCTGCTGCCGTCAGCTCCATAAAGCTTGAAGGCCGCTGGCAGGCGGACTGCTATTGAACTTTGGTTGGTGTTTATTTTGGGAGCGTCAAGGATGCAATTGGTTGTCTCAAGACACATCCATTTGATTTATCCCGAGCGAAGACGCATTGCCCCAAGGGTCATGGATCATTTATTTTCTGTCCGATGAGGTAGACGACAGTTAACGCTTGGCATGCGCTTTTTTGTTTTTTATGCATAAACGCTGGTATACACGCGAAATCAAAAAAGCCCCGCTATCGGAATGATAACGGGGCTTCCTTTTCAATCGTTGAGGTCCGAAGCGGATTCGAACCGC
>DCPZ01000033.1 GCA_002323795.1 Flavobacteriales bacterium UBA1531
CGGAGCATGCCTGTTTGATGCCGATAATGACGGGATCTGCGATCAATGGGAACAGGTTGGATGCCAAGATGAAAATGCCTGCAATTTTGAACAGAACGCTACTGAGGACGGCTATTGTGATTATCCTGAACCTGGATACAATTGTGATGGCACATGCGATTCTGACATGGATGCCGATGGTATCTGCGATCAAGATGAACTGCCGGGTTGCACGGATGATGGCGCGTTAAACTATTATCCTCTGGCTACTGATGAAGATGGGTCATGTCTATACGATGATTCATGCAGCTCAGACATCGACGGTGACAATCAAGTGACGGTCTCAGATCTTCTACTACTCCTCAGCAACTTTGGAGAAGCTTGTGAATAGTGATTCATCCATATGAAAACAAATAAGGCCCGCAATGCGGGCCTTATTTTCATGGTCTTACAGCTAGGACTCAAAGACTCAGAGTGTTCGAACGGTTGCTGATGAGCAGTACGACATCATCAACCTTCAATTGAAGCGTTGAAAGACCCATGTAGAGACCAAAGCAGTAGAAGCTAAGTCTTCTGGAGTCCATCGCTCTAAATCGTTCTATTGTGGCGCTATTGAGTCGTTTACCGTATTCGAAGAAGGCACAGCTCCATAGCACCGAAAGCAATAGAGTCTCAAGCAGGCATTTAATGCATTCATCGCATTCTCTCAAGTTTCACAATATTTTTTTTCGCTGAGCCCTCTGTAGAAGGAAGGTCCCCGTTCACAACCCGATCTAAGTCATGGCGATACGTCCGTCTCCTAACGCTGTATTGTGCTGACGTGTCAGCGGATTGCACCATACGAATGGGTGTCGAGTGTGCATCTCCAAAGGTTTTATTTGAAACAACCTTACCTGCATCGCGGCTCACTCGCCGCAAGTGAAGCGAATGTTCTCAGCTTGGATCAGCTGAGCTCCGCTCTCCACATTTCCTTCAACATCCAAAACTGCTTTAGTCCTACCGTGGATGTTTAGCAAACCCGTGACGACCCCTGATGTTGTGAATTGACCGAGTAAGATGCGCTTGTCTTCAGGAGCAAGCGCCTGCCTCTTGTCGGGGGTAACAAACCAGGCTCCATTGCTTGTAGTGAGCGCATTGCCCGCCTCAAAATCCGTGAGATCTATCAAAAATCCAGTCAGGGAATTCATATAATTGTCCTCCAAACCTATCGTAACCCAAGAATCATATGCAAGTGCAGCATCGTTTTGGATGTCGAACCGCTGCACTTCTGAGGCAAGACCACTGCCCTTTGGGTGCTGATAAAAAGGAGCTGTAGACGAAATCTTCAGTGGCTTTCCCTCTTCACCAAAAACGGCGTCGATGACATCTCCCTCGTTTTGCATGACAGCATAAATCCGGAAAGTCTTCCCACTAACCGCACCACCATTGTCCACTTCTTCTACGTCAATGCGATCAAACTGAGTCCAAGCCAAAAGTGGCAAAAACAAAGTCAAAATTAAGATTCCTGCGTTCTTCATATCGTCAATACTTTTCGCTCGTGCGTCTATTTTACAATTCGATTGCGACCTAAAATACGACTAGAATTCATAGAATTGGAAGTGAACCCTGAAGATCTTGGTACAAAGTACGTTAATGTGACCTCATGAGAGTGAGGACTGAAGTAACTCGCTGAAGTGCTCGTGATGTCATAAGTGTAGGACAAACCTACAGGTCCATATTTCCCACCAAGTCCGACAATAGCTGCATCATTGGTTCGAAAACCAAGAGCAACCCAAGCCATATCTGCATACCAGCCACGCAAGTATACATCCAATTGAGCTGGCGTTCGTTCCGTGAGGCGAACCATGCCTGAAGGCTCCAGTTTGAAGTCGTTATTGACCTGGTAACTGTACTGCCCCATGAAACGGAAATGTCTGAAATGATTGTTCTCAGCGCCTGAGACTGTAGAAGACGCCTGCAGTCCGGTGGAAGTCTGCAGGAGATGCGGAATCGCAAATCCGAATGAATACCCATCGCCAAATACCATCATACCGAATTGAGCATCAAACGAGAGGCTCTGCTCAAGACCATATTGCAACGCGGGATCTTCCACATCCCAAACGTCCAAGTCGTTGTCAAAGGACCATTGATTGGCCATCACACTTAAACCAAATGAAACCGCATCGTAATTGTTGAGGTCTATCGTGTAAGATCCAGCCATCTCAAATCCCGTGCGATTAATTGCCCCGCCGGTATCGTCGCTGTATACGATAGCTCCGACCCCTAAGTTGTTCGGAAGCGAAGTATGGCCGCTGAGCGTCATGGTTTCAGGAGCTCCATCAAAGCCGGTCCACTGATTTCGAAATGTCATCGTGACAGGCGTCTCAGGGAGCGTTCCGGCAATGGCCGGATTGCTCAGAAACGCGTTGGTCATGAATTGAGACCGACGAAACAATTGTTGAGCTTGAACCGAGCCGATGCCCATTCCGACCAAAACAAAACCAAATGCCAGGGTGTAGAGATGTCTTTTCATGGATTCAGTATTTCAAGGTAACAGTCCCTGTAATTGGGTCCTGAGATTCAGCAAATTCAATGACGTAATAATAATCCGCTACAGGCAGGGGCGCATTGTTGTAACGCCCGTCCCATCGCTGTGTGTAGCCGATCGAACTGAATAACTCTTGGCCCCAGCGATTGTATACTTTGACAGTAGCCGTCGGGAAATATTCCAAACCTCCAACAATCCACTCGTCATTGTATCCATC
>DCPZ01000034.1:0-5502 GCA_002323795.1 Flavobacteriales bacterium UBA1531
AACAACGGTGGCACCACAGAAGTCTTAACGCAATTGCCAGCGAGCGTGCTATCCTTCGAAGATGATGTTAGCAATATGCTCCTCAGTCCGGGAGACTTCTGTTACATCATTGAAGCCACAGACGCCAATCCCGGTCCAGATGGCTCCATCAATTATGCCTTGTCGAATACACTCTGCCTCACTCAAGAACCGTTGATTTGGGTGCCCAATGCCATGCTCATTGGTGGCTACAACAATGAATTCAAGCCCGTGATCAGTTTTGCAGATTTCGCCAATTACCGACTGGACATCATCAACCGCTGGGGCGATGTGATGTATACCACTACGGACGTCGAATCTGGATGGAACGGGTACCTCAATGGCGAGCCCGCGCAGGAAGGCGCTTATGGCTATTTCATCACCATCCAAGACGGTTCCGGCCGAATTTTTGAAGAACAAGGTATGATGACCCTGTTGGTGAGTGAGTGAGTGAGTGAGTGAGTGAACCTCGACATCGCGCAAACTTCACAGTGAGATGCCAAGAAGCCTCGGCACAATGCAAAATCATGTGAACACGTCCACCATGGTGTGGAGGTAATTGCGCTTTGATTACCTTTGCGCGAATCGTAATTCGCAATCTCCGTGGAGGAGAAGCGCGAATTGCGGACTTACGATTCAATCGCCCGCCATGGCCACTGCACAAAAACCAAAAATCGTCGGAGAAGGCTTGACCTACGATGACGTACTCTTGATTCCAGCTTACTCAGAAGTTTTGCCTCGTGATGTCCGGCTAGAAAGCCCTTTCTCTCGAAACATCATGCTGAAGACTCCCGTCATTTCCGCAGCGATGGACACCGTTACTGGAAGCGCCATGGCCATCGCGATGGCCCGTCAAGGCGGCATCGGAGTCATACACAAAAACATGTCCATAGAGGAGCAAGCCGCGGAAGTGCGGCGCGTCAAGAGATCGGAAAGCGGCATGATCCAAGACCCCATTACGCTGTCGCGTAACTCAACGGCAGGCGACGCACTCCAAATCATGAAGGAACATCGCATTGGTGGCATTCCTGTGGTGGATGACTCCAATGCATTGGTAGGCATTGTCACCAATCGTGATCTGCGTTTTGAAAAGACCAGCAGTAGACCGATTTCCGAATTGATGACCAGTGAAAATCTAATCGTCACGCAAGACGGACGAGATTTTCAACGCGCCGAAGAATTGCTGCGCGAGCACCGCATCGAAAAACTCCCTGTGGTGGACGCCGATGGCAAGCTCGTCGGACTGATCACCTACCGAGACATCATCAAATTGAGTGAATTCCCGCATTCGTGCAAAGATCAGTTTGGTCGATTGCGCGTTGCGGCAGCTGTTGGCGTGACCCATGACACCATGGAACGGACAGAGGCACTCGTGACGGCCGGCGTAGATGCCGTGATCATAGACACTGCCCACGGTCACAGCAAGGGAGTTCTCGAAACTTTATCGAAGGTCAAAGCAGCGTTCCCTGCGATCGACGTCGTTTGTGGAAACATTGCAACAGCAGACGCAGCGCGAGCACTGGTGAAAGCTGGAGCTGACGCCGTCAAAGTGGGCATAGGCCCGGGATCAATTTGCACCACGCGCATCATTGCAGGAGTGGGTGCCCCTCAATTGGGAGCCGTCATGGATGTGGCTGAAGCGCTCCGAGGAACGGGAATTCCAGTCATCGCAGATGGCGGCATCCGATTCACGGGAGACATTGTCAAAGGACTGGCTGGCGGCGGCCATACCGTGATGATTGGTTCCATGCTCGCGGGCACTGAGGAAAGTCCCGGAGAGACCATCATCTATGAAGGAAGGCGCTTTAAAAGCTACCGTGGAATGGGTTCCTTGGAGGCCATGCAAAAAGGTTCCAAGGACCGCTACTTCCAAGACGCCGAGGATGATTTGAAAAAACTTGTACCAGAAGGCATATCAGGCCGTGTGCCTTACAAAGGCAATGTTCACGAAGTGATGCACCAAATCATCGGTGGATTGCGCGCGGGAATGGGTTACTGTGGTGCACCCAACATCGAACGCCTGCAACAAGCACAATTTGTGCGCATCACTTCTGCAGGTGTCAAAGAGAGCCACCCACACGACGTGAGCATTACCCGTGAAGCCCCGAACTACAGCATTCGCTGATGGCCCCGCCCTGTGAGTCTTGGGCAAAAAAAAATGCAAGACCTTAGAATAGAAAGAAACCTTATGCAGTACCCCAACGCTATGACCAACTCTCACCACTTTGTGCTCCGAACGATCGGAGTGATTGCCCTGATTTGGGCCATGCCACTTACTCATCAAGCACAAGATTCAGGAACCATCCTCACCGTTGGCGACGAAACAGTCACGGCTGATGATTTTCAGCATGTTTTCCTGAAGAACAACCGCGACAGCGTCATCACTACGGCTGCGTTGGACGAATACATGGAATTGTTCATCAATTTCAAGCTAAAAGTGCAGGCCGCAGAGGCCATGGGCATGGACACCGTTGAAACTTTTCAGCGGGAGTTGGCTGGCTATCGCACCCAATTGGCGAGACCCTACCTGACCAACAATGACCTCTTACAGGACCTTGTTAAGCAGGCGTGGGAGCGCCAGCAGGAAGAGGTGCGAGCGCGCCACATCCTCGTGAACTGCAGCGCTGAAGCTTCTGCCGCAGATACCCTGAAAGCGTACAAACGCGCACAAGCATTGCGCAAACGAGTAGCCAACGGAGAAGACTTCGAAAAAGTGGCCAAGTCCAAAGGAGGTAGTGATGACCCCAGTGCACGAGACAATGGTGGCGACCTTGGTTGGTTTAGTGCATTTCAAATGATTTATTCGTTTGAAGATGCTGCCTTTACCACACCGGTTGGCGAACTGAGTGATATTGTGCGCACGCGATACGGTTATCACGTGCTTGAAGTCACTGGCCGCCGTGAAGCGCGCGGCGAAATCCGTACGGCACACATCATGATTCGCACCAAAGAAGGTGCATCCGACGAAGAATTGACGCAAGCCGAGAATCGCATTGGACAGGTCTACGACCTGCTGCAGAATGGATTGCCATGGGACGAGTTGGCCAACAAGATGTCAGAGGATGCTACTACATCTGGCAAGGGAGGGGAACTGCCTTGGTTCGGAACAGGCAAAATGGTGGAATCGTTTGAAAACGCGGCCTTTGAACTGAAGTCAGACGGATCTATTTCCAAGCCTTTTCAAACCACCTACGGATGGCACATTGTGAAGCGGCTTGAGTACCGCGCTCCCTTGGATTTCGAAGCGTCCAAGCGGGAGTTGCAAAAACGTGTAAGCCGCGATAGCCGTTCAGAATTGACACGTACGTCCTTCTTGGAAAACCTCAAAATTGAATATGGTTTCACCACAAGTAGCGCTTCCATTGGCACCATAAAGCGCTACGCTTCACGTCAAGATAGCGTCTTCTACCCCAATCACCCATTGGCGATTACACGCAGCAGCGATCAAGTCAAAACATTGGTCACACTCGCTGGGCAAACCAGCACTGTGCAAGACTTTGCCGACTACCTCAACCGCACCAAAATCCGCAACCTCGACAAGCCAAGCAAGGAATTGATCGACGCGCAGTTTATCGTTTGGACTGAAAAGTTGATGCTGGATTACGAGGACACGCAGCTCGAATCAAAGCACAATGACTTTCGCTTGCTGATGGAAGAATACCATGACGGCATTCTCCTCTTCGAACTGACGGACGAAAAAGTTTGGAGCCGCGCCGTCAAGGACACAGCGGGGCTCGAGGCCTATCACGCCGATCACCGCAACGATTTCATGTGGGGCCAGCGGGCACAGGTCACGATCTTTACATGCGCCAACGCCAAGGTGGTGAAAGCCACGAAAAAAGCCATCAAAAAAGACAAGGATCTCATGGCCTTCCAACGCGATGTGAATGCAGAAGACAGCAACGCGCTGTTGATGGAATCCGGATTATTCAGTGAGGGCGAAAACACGTGGGCGGATCGCATCTTGACCACCGATGCAGCCACCATCGCTGAGCGCACTTCCGGTGCGATGTCTGCCATTGAAACGTACGAAGGCGCAGCCGATGAGATCATCTTGGTGCACATCAAGGAAGTCCGAAATGCAGAACCCAAGAGCCTCATCGAAGCTCGGGGGCAGGTCATTGCAGCCTACCAGGACTACCTCGAAGCCGAATGGATTGCCGAATTGCGCGGGAATGCGCCCGTGGAGGTCAACCGTGATCTGCTGCACAACCTGGCGGACTGAACATGTTCGGAATCGCTCAAAAAATCCAGCGCACTTGCGCCGTCGCTGTTGCAGTGACCTTGCTCGCTGGGTGTTCTAGTTTGAGCGATCAACCGGTCAAATCAGAAACTGTCGCAGCGAGTGTTTACGAGCGAAATCTGCTCCTGAGCGAAATCGAGAACCACATTCCAAACCGCACATCACCCGAGGATTCTGTTGCCATGGCTTCTCGTTACGTCGACCAGTGGATCCGAGAACAAGTGATGATTCACCAAGCAGAACGGCGATTGCCTGACGGCGATACGGACTTTTCGCGGGAACTGGAGGCATATCGCAATGCACTTTTGCTCCACGCCTACAAAGACCGTTACGTGAATGAGCGGCTCGAAACCTCGGTCTCTGATGAAGAAGCTGTGTCCTATTATGAACGCAACAAAGCTTCATTCATACTGACCGATTACAGCGTTCGGGTTCTCTTTGTGAGCGCACCAGCGTCGATGGACGAGCAGATGGACGAAATGCGCGAGGCCATGGCGTCGCTTGATTCTTCGCGATTTCTTTCCATGGAGCGCTGGTGCGTCGAAAATGGAGCAACTTTCTCGCTCGCGGACGACATCTGGTGGACGCTGGGCGAATTGACAAAAGAAATCCCGCTAGAGCTTTACCGCGCCGAAACACAAATCGCCAGGAGACGACCGATTGAATTCGAAGCGGAAGAACGCATCCACTTGGTGCGGTTCCTCGAACACGCTTTGAAAAATGATGTCGCCCCATTTGAGGCCGTGCGCAATCAAGTCGATGAACTCATTCTGCACCAACGGCGCAAAAAACTTCTCATGGATCTCGAGGAAAACCTCTTGGTAGCTGCGTGGTCAGAAGGCGCTGTACAACGCGCAGAAAAAGGGGAAGCTCTGCGGCCTATGCCTTCTCCGTGAGCATCGCCTCTGAACCATTGCCGAGCTCATTTCTGCAGGCCAAGCGCATGAGCATGGACCATGGGCCTGTGATATGCTGGCGACCTTTATCCTTGATTCTTGAAGCTGACATCGCTAAGGGACGAACTGGTTGAACAAGGCATTGCGGCTAGAAATAAATCAAACAGGAACCACTTTAACCTTTCTTCAGGATAATCCCCTGAGTGGGTAAGGCACCTCGCACAATTCCACTTAACTTCGTCCGCTCATCCAAGAATGCCATGCGAACCAACGTTTTCTTCGTCCTATTTTGCTCCCTGTTTGTTTTGAACGCCAGTGCTCAAGCGGATGTACAAGGAAATGCGC
>DCPZ01000034.1:5823-6224 GCA_002323795.1 Flavobacteriales bacterium UBA1531
CAAGGAAATGCGCGAGGAAATGCTCAAGCAAGGGCAGCTGTTCCATCCGAATTCACACCCATTGATGGTATCGTTGCGGTCGTTGGCGAGGGCATCATACTCGAAAGCGAAGTGGAGGCGCAAGCTTTTGCCATGCGAGCCCAGATGGCTCAAATGGGAAAGCCCGCGCAAGATTTGACACCGGTGCAGCGGTGCAACTTGATTGAAGATTTGCTTTTTCAAAAACTTCTTGTACATCAGGCTCGACTCGATAGCATTGAGGTGACACCTGCGGAAGTAATGGACGAAATCGAGCGCCGCTTGGCTTACTACATCCAAATGTTTGGTTCAGTTCAAGCCTTTGAATCCGAATACGGACAATCCGTGAGCGAGTGGAAAGCTGAGTTTGAGGATCCCGTTCG
>DCPZ01000034.1:6595-8205 GCA_002323795.1 Flavobacteriales bacterium UBA1531
GCCACTCCAGCGGAAGTGAACCAGCTCTTCACATCCACCCCTGCAGACAGCTTGCCCCTCATTCCAGAGGCATTGCGATACCGCGAACTGGTCATGCAACCGGCCATTACAGAAAGCCAAAAAGCAGAAGTTCGAAACTTCTTGGATTCAATTCGAACTCAGGTATCAACGGGCAAGATGAGCTTAACACTTGCTGCGTCACGCTATTCAGAGGATCCCGGGAGCAAATACAAAGGTGGATGCTACGAAAATGTGGGGCGAGGGCAGTTTGTCCCTGAATTTGAGGCGGCAGCTTTTGACACACCAGTGGGTGATATGTCCCCGGTATTTGAATCGGATTTCGGATTCCACTTCCTCAGAGTAACGGATCGGCGAGGACAGTCATTCAGTGCTTGCCACGTCTTGATGTCCCCAAAAGTAGACCCGCTCGCTCTCGAAGCCATGGGTAAAGAAATGGACGAGGTGATGAGTCAAATCAATGACGGTGAAACAACTATGGATGATGCAATTGTGCGGTTTTCCACACGCGAGGAAACGAGCAATCAAGGTGGACGTGTGGTCAATCCCCGCGACGGCGGCACCTTGTTTGGTTCAGACGAACTCGACCCCAATCTTTTCTTCCTGCTCAACGCGATGCAACCGGGTGAAATCTCCGATCCCATTCAACTCATTGATGACGAAGATCAGGGATACTGGATTTCCGTTCAACTCGAAGAACGAGTCCCAGCCCACAGAGCCAACCCAACACAGGACTTCGGATATTTTCAAACCATCGTTGAAGGCGAATTGCGCGACGAACAGCTCAAGAAATGGACACTAAAAGCCATCGATTACACGCACATTCGCATCGATGCGCCCTACGATCAATGTGCGTTCGATTACACCTGGGTGATTGACTGACCGCGCTGCAGGGCCATGAAAATTAGCATTATCACCATCGCTTTTAATGCCGAAGCCACCATCGCCGATGCTGTGCAATCGGTGATCAATCAAGTGGGTGACAATTTCGAACTGGAATACATCATTGTGGACGGGGCGTCTACCGACGGCACACTCAAAGCCATCGCGCCTTTCCGAGATCGCATCTCCACCGTGATTTCAGAGCCAGATCGCGGTATTTATGACGGCATGAACAAAGGCATCAAAGCTGCCAATGGTGATTTTATTGGCATCCTCAACGCGGACGACAGATACGCCCACGAGCAAGTCCTTTCGAATGTCGCCGAAACCTTGTCCGCCACTTCAGCCGATTCGCTCTACGGCGATTTGGTCTACGTGGATGAAAACGATCAGGTGGTGCGGCACTGGAACAGCGGCGGACTCAGGAACGGAAAATTCAATCCACAAGTTTTTCTCAATGGTTGGATGCCCCCTCATCCAACTTTTTTTATTCGCAAAAGCGCGTACAATAAACACGGAGACTTCAACCTCACTTTGAAATCTGCAGCAGACTACGAATTGATGCTGCGAATGTTATTCAAACATCGCATCTCAAGTGCGTACTTGCCTGAAATTCTCGTGCGCATGCGAACTGGCGGCATCAGCAATTCCAGCCTCCGAAATCGCTGGCTTGCAAATCGAGAAGACCGAAAAGCATGGCGCCTCAGCGG
>DCPZ01000080.1 GCA_002323795.1 Flavobacteriales bacterium UBA1531
CTGAGCCCTGGAGATGGGGCAAGGCTGATCACTACGCTCGTTTGGACCGCAACGAAACATGGACCATGGATTTGAAGTCTTCGACCCGGCAAGTGATGAAGGCTGCGGATGTCGAAATCTGGGATTTACCTGCACACGATGGCATGGTCAATGTGTCCCCAAATGGACGTTCCATTGCCTATTCTAAGAAAAACCCCGATGGTCTGGGTTGGTTTGGCGACCCTCAAATTGGTGGATTCCAACTGCTTATTGCGAGCCGAACTGCCTCAGGCGAATGGAGCGAATCAAGGCCCTTTCCATTCGTTGAAAAAGGCTACGTTTTTGCGCACCCCACTTGGTCTCCGGATGGCAACAAAATGTACTTCGCCTCCGACATCCCCTCTCCGGAATCGCAAGGAGGAATGGACATTTGGGTCTCCGAGAGAAACGGAACCTTCTGGGAAGAACCCTTGAATCTGGGACCAGAAGTGAATTCCTCGGGGGATGAAGTATACCCCGCAATGGATAATAATGGACGGCTTTATTTCGCTTCTAATGGCCATCCCACATTGGGAGGAATGGATGTATTCTGGACTGAAATCGACCCCAATGTTGAAAGAGCTCAGCGACACTGGAGGGATGGTGAAGCGTGGAAGAAGCCAACTCGCATGGGGTTCCCCATCAATTCCCTCGCCGATGATTTCTCATACGCACCTTATGATGATGGGTCAGCATTCATCTGTTCCAATCGATCTGGTTGGGATCAAATTTACCGTCTGCAGGCCATCGATAATCCTGTAACCATCGATATTCAGACAACTGATCACAGCTCGGGCATCGCAGTGCCACATGTGACCATTCGATGGATTGATACGAGAGACGGATCAGCTCGGGACGTTCGCACCGATCTCGATGGTCTGGCCTCCGTGCAACTGCCTCCTAATCGAGGGTATAGAGTCGAAGCCCGCTCGCCAGGGTTCATTCTTGAACAAAAGACCGTCACTACAACAGAAGACAGCAATCAATGGCCCATTGAAATGGCCAAAGTGCACATGCTCAATGATGTCAATTTCGCTTCAAAGTACATGGGTGGAAAACCTTTTCAGTTGGCCTCAATCGAATGGGACTCTGGAACAACCGAGTTGAAAAGAAAAAGTGAACTCGAACTGGATGAGTTGGCCGATTTCCTCAAACTCAATCCCGACGTATTTATGGAAATCAGGGCGCACGAAAATGCCAAAAAGTGGGATAAATCAGACGACGCTTCCAATCGGCTTTCTAGAAACAGAGGAATTCAATTGGAAACGGGCCTGCTGCGCCGAGGCGTTTCATCCAAGCAGTTATTGAGTTTGGGTAAAGGCGTCACAGAGCTCATGAACGACTGCGCCCCAGGGGAACCTTGCGCATATTACTGCCACGAAGAAAACGAACGCATTGAATTCAGGATTTATGGCTTGCTCCAACAAGTTCCCGGTCAAATTGATGCTTCTGAGTTCAGCAAAGACTGATTCAAAGGTTTGGATTGGCTTCAATCAGCCCCGGAATGCCAATCCGCGGTAGATGGCTGCCTCACCCAACTCCTCTTCGATTCGGAGCAACTGATTGTACTTGGCCACGCGGTCAGATCGGCTAGCTGAGCCTGTCTTAATCTGCCCCGTATTCAACGCCACAGCCAAGTCAGCAATGGTCGTGTCCTCGGTTTCTCCACTTCGGTGACTCATCACACTCGTGTATCCACTTCGATGTGCAAGGCTCACAGCATCAATTGTCTCTGTAAGTGTACCGATTTGATTCACTTTGACCAGGATAGAATTGGCAATGTCATTCTCAATGCCACGGGCCAGGCGATGCGTATTCGTCACAAACAAATCGTCTCCGACCAATTGGACTTTATCTCCAACAGTATCCGTCAATTGTTTCCACGCATCCCAGTCATCCTCGGCAAGTCCGTCTTCAATGCTGATGATGGGGTATTTATCAGACCATCCCTTCCAAAAGTCAACCAATTCCGACCCGGTCATTTGATCGCCCGTAGATTCGAAAATATAACGAGCACTTTCCGCATTGTAAAACTCTGATGCAGCGGCATCCAAGGCAATGAGCAAATCATCACCGGGACGATAACCTGCTTTCTCCACAGCCTCAATAACCACCTCTATCGCTTCTTGATTCGAACCCAAATTTGGGGCGAATCCTCCCTCATCACCTACATTGGTTGAGTGTCCCCGCTTCTTCAAAACATTTTTCAAAGAATGGAAAACTTCCGTGCCCATGCGCAGACCGTCCGAGAAGGTTTCAGCTCCAACAGGCATGACCATGAATTCTTGGATGTCAATCTTATTGTCTGCATGCGAACCACCGTTCAAGATGTTCATCATTGGCACTGGTAGTGTATGCGCATTGACCCCGCCAACATATCGGTACAGGGGCTGTCCCGCGCAATCTGCTGCAGCATGAGCGACAGCGAGAGATACTCCCAAAATAGCATTCGCTCCAATCTTGCCTTTGTTGGTTGTGCCATCCAAGTCAATCATGATTTGGTCAATTGCTCTCTGATCAAACACATCAAAGCCATTGAGCTCATCACTGAGCAATTCGTTGACGTGCTTTACTGCTTGGGACACGCCTTTGCCCATCCAATCTTTCTCGCCATCGCGCAATTCAACAGCTTCGTGAATTCCTGTCGAAGCGCCCGAGGGAACTGCTGCTCGCCCCATACTACCATCTCCAGTGATGACGTCTACCTCAATGGTAGGGTTTCCACGTGAATCGAGAATTTGACGGGCCTGAACGTGATCAATGTAACTCATTGTAATCTGTAAAAAGTTGGTGTGGTGCACTTCGCACGGCCTGGCACATTTCCAGACAAACGAAATAACGCGGTGCGAAGGTACATAATCAGGCGAGGACCGCCACACGCATCATATTCTCAACGAACTGATCGAAGAGGTAACGACTGTCGTGAGGGCCTGCTGAAGCTTCGGGATGATATTGTACCGAGAAGACGGGCTTTCCTTTCAATGCAATTCCTGCAACGGTGTTGTCATTGAGATGAGTGTGTGTCACCTCCACGCTTGGATTCGATTCGACTGAGTCTCGATCGACTACAAAGCCGTGATTCTGAGAGGTGATTTCGGATTTACCAGTAATCAGGTTCTTGATTGGATGATTCACGCCTCGGTGCCCATTGAACATTTTAACGGTTTTCAAGCCTTGGCTCAGTGCCAACACTTGGTGGCCCAGGCAAATTCCAAAAATCGGCTTGCCAGATGCGACAAGCTCTTTCACCGTCTCTATGGACTCTAGCATTGCCCCAGGATCACCAGGACCATTTGACAACATAATCCCATCGGGAGACCACGCCAGCATTTCGTCAGCTGTAGTATTCAATGGAAACACCCGGACATCACAACCCCGATCAGTCAAACAGCGAACAATATTCGTTTTCACCCCCAAATCGAGCAACGCCACTTTGCATTGGGGGTCTCCAATGGCTGGAGCATCATATGCTTCAACACAAGTGACCTCACTGCTTAATTCCATTCCTTTCATAGAAGGCACGGATTGCAAAATTTCTTTGAGCTTCGACTCATCCGTTCCATCACTGCAGATAATGGCATTCATAGCGCCAGATTGCCCAATGTGCCGGACAAGTGCGCGAGTATCCAAATCACAAATCCCGACCACTTCATCACGCACCATGTAATCATGAAGCGTGCCATTGCCTCCCACCCGACTCGCAATCGAAGAGAAATTCTTAGTTACCAATCCAGCTATCTGCACACGACCAGACTCCACCTCTGCTTCATGAACTCCATAGTTTCCGACATGCGCGGTTGCCATCACCAAAATTTGGTGATGGTAGCTAGGGTCTGTGAAAATCTCTTGGTATCCGTACATCCCAGTATTGAAGGCAATCTCGCCGGTGGTAATGCCCACAGCTCCTGCTGCATGCCCTTCGAATCGTGTCCCATCCGCTAGGATGAGAACTGCAGGGTTTTTTGTATCGCGCGTCCTTGCCATACGGCAAAGATAATGTGAGGCACGAGTCTCACGTCCAGGCTAAAGCTTCAATTTCAATACAGTTTTCAAAAAATATTCCACAAAAAAACGGGAAGCTCTCACTTCCCGTTTTCATATCACAAAAACAATGAATCAATCCTTCTTTTCTTCTTCATCAGCAGGAGCCTCTTCGGCAG
>DCPZ01000028.1 GCA_002323795.1 Flavobacteriales bacterium UBA1531
ATTCTTATCAGCAGGAGAGATGGCAGAGTGGTCGATTGCGCTACCTTGGAAAGGTAGTAACTGGGCAACTGGTTCCGGGGCTCGAATCCCCGTCTCTCCGCATAACCAAGAAAAAAGCCAGCGAAAAAGTTGCTGGCTTTTTTCGTGCACCATTGTGTAAAGTGTTGTCTCACATGATTTTAAGAGTTGAGAGATGTGCTTAAATTCGTCCCGTCGGCTTTAGGCGCGGTTGACTGATTCGATGTCATATAAACAATTTATGTAATATTAAAATGTTATGTACTTTTGGCCTATGAAACGTTCCAAACGCAATTACTCGGGTGATGATTTGGAGGCCATGGCCAAAATCTTGAAAACGGTTGCACATCCGGTCAAGCTCGAGATTCTGGAGGTTTTGGAAAGTCACGAGCCCATGGATGTTTCTTCCCTTTGTGCTGAAATCGGTGCCGAATGTCGGATTTCCATGATGTCTCAGCATTTGGCTAAAATGAAAGACAATGGGATTTTAAAATCGGAGAAAAAAGGTAAGCAGGTATTTTACAGCATTGCCAATCGCAGTTTGCTCAATGTTTTGGATGGAATGACGGGGGTGTTTGATGCAGTCAAGAGGTCGTGATGGAGATTCTCGGATATTTTATGGCGATTTTGGTCGGATTTTCATTGGGACTTGTTGGCGGTGGCGGCTCCATTCTCGCCGTTCCTGTTCTGGCCTACTTATTTGGACTCGACGAGAAAATGGCCACGGCATACTCTTTGTTCGTCGTTGGATGTGCGGCACTTATAGGAGCCTTGCGACAGCATCAATATGGAAATGTCGACCGAAGGACAACGATCGTCTTTGGTTTTCCGGCCCTTTTGGGGGTTTGGATTGTGCGTCATTTTCTTGTTCCCGCTTTACCTGATGTGCTCTTTTCGATTGCAGGATTTGAACTTTCACGACGCATGGGCATGTTTGGCATGTTCTCTCTTTTGATGATTTGGGCTGCTTATTACATGCTGAGTTCAAAGGAGCGAAAGAGCGGAACGGGCGATTTCGCTTACAACTACCCCGTTATTGTCGTCGAGGGACTTTTCGTTGGTGGCCTCACGGGTTTTGTGGGCGCTGGTGGAGGATTTCTTATCATTCCAGCATTGATCTTGTTTGCCAATATTGATGTCAAGAGAGCAATCGGTACGTCGCTCATGATCATTGCATTCAAGTCTTTGCTTGGTTTTCTCCTCGGAGATGCTTTGACCTCTGTTATTGATTGGTCATTTTTGTTGGCCTTCACGGGACTTGCAATCCTGGGCATTTTTGTCGGGATTGGCGTGGGAAAATTCATCGAAGGGACCAAACTAAAACGGATCTTCGGTTTTTTTGTAATCGCTATGGCCTGCTTCATTCTCACTATGGAATTTATCATTCAACCTCTTTCTAACTGATTCAATCAATGCCATGAAAATCGAACAGATATACACAGGATGTCTGGCGCAAGGAGCCTATTTCATCCAGAGCAGAGGAGAGGCAGCAGTCATTGATCCATTGCGAGAAGTTGCTCCCTATTTGGAGCGCGCCAAGCGAGACAATGTGACCATCAAATATATTTTTGAGACACATTTTCATGCAGACTTTGTAAGTGGTCATGTCACACTTGCCGAGAAAACTGGGGGAACAATTGTTTACGGACCCAATGCGGAAACTTCTTTTTCTGCGCACATCGCTTTCGATGGTGAGGATTTTCAGGTAGGCGATGTTACGATTCGCGCCTTGCACACGCCAGGTCATACGATGGAGAGCACGACATATCTGTTGATCGATGCCGAAGGCAAAGAGCACGCAATTTTCAGTGGCGACACTTTGTTTCTGGGTGATGTTGGTCGGCCAGATTTAGCTCAAAAGTCATCGACGATGACGCAAGAAGAACTAGCAGGCACCTTGTTCAAGAGCTTGCGCGACAAAATCATGCCCTTGCCAGATGACGTTACTGTTTATCCTGCGCACGGTGCAGGTTCGGCTTGTGGAAAGAACATGATGAAGGAGACCGTTGATACATTGGGCAATCAAAAGCGGATGAATTATGCGTTGAGAGCGGATATGTCGCAGGCTGAGTTCATCGAAGAAGTTACGGACGGATTGATGCCACCTCCCTCTTATTTTCCTTTGAATGTGAAGCTGAACAAAGAAGGAGGATACGCAGACATCAATGATGTTTTGTCTCGAGGGCTACAGGCTCTATCTCCGCAAGACTTCCAGTTGGCAGCCGAAAAGGCTGCCGCTTTGGTGCTTGACGTCAGACCCTCGGAGGATTTTGCACAGGGTCATGTCCCAAATAGTATTTTCATTGGCTTGGATGGCAATTTTGCCCCTTGGGTAGGCGAGCTGATTGTCGATGTTGAGCAGCCCATCTTGTTGGTCGCACCCGCCGGAAGAGAAGAAGAAGCTGTGACCCGATTGGCTCGAGTTGGTTTTGATCGCACGGTGGGGTTTTTGAAGGGAGGTATGGAGGCATGGGTTTTGGCGGGTAAGTCCACGGAGACAGTTCGGTCAATTTCGGTTGCGAAATTCGAATTGGAGTTTCCCAAGGCTCAGGAGCGGGTGTTTGATGTGCGCAAGCGAGGTGAATATGAATCTGAGCACGTGGAAGGGTCACACCACGTACCGCTCGGTGCCTTGAACGATCACCTTTTGGAATTTCCATCAAATGAACCATTTTATCTTCATTGTGCAGCGGGGTATCGTTCGATGATTGCGTCATCCATTCTCAAGGCCCGGGGCATTCATACGATGGTGGATGTGCAGGGAGGTTATGAGGCGATTAGCCATTCAAAAATTCCAAAGACAGATTACGCTTGTCCGACGACGTTGTGATAGCGCAGTAGCGCTGTAATCGGATAGGCGCGATTATTCTTGTGCGGGCATTGCACACAGAATAATTTGGAGTATCTTTGCCCTCGCTTTTATAGCTCGGGGCGTGGCCTAGTCCGGTTACGGCGCCTGTTTTGGGAACAGGAGATCGCAGGTTCGAATCCTGCCGCCCCGACTCTTAGAATCCAAGTCGTAGAGAGGAATCCCAACCTCTCTTTTTTATTGCCTAGCTGTCTCATAT
>DCPZ01000006.1:0-3222 GCA_002323795.1 Flavobacteriales bacterium UBA1531
GGCCGCTTTTCATATGAACGACCTAACGAAGGTGTTTCTTATTGCACTAATTGGAAGAATTGCTGTTGCGATTGTGTTCCATATCGTCTTGCCGGGTGTGAGCAAGAACAGAGGTCAACGATAGAATGGAAGGGACCCAAATTCCGACGAAAATACCCTCCAATTGATTTCCTTTAAACCAAAGGGTTACTGAGAAAAGAAAAGAAATAAAGGCGAGAACCAATGGATAGTACGCGAAAATGAACTTCTTCATGGTTTCGATTTATTTTTCCCAAGTCGGTTGTAATTGCCATGGCCGTCATGGTCAATGTTGTCCTTCATATTGGGCTCATAACTATCCTTTTCTTCTTCTTTTCGCACAGAAAAAAAAAGAGATACATAGGTGGCAAAAACCAATATGCCTACAATTCCGATGATGTTTTGAATCACAATTATTTAACTATTTGACAGTGTTTTTGTTTAAATCAAGGTGTTGCATAGGTTGACTAAAACCCAATTGTTTTTCGCCGTCTTGGCAAGGCTTAAAATGCCGGAGATGTATTGGGATTGACCGCACTTGTTCCATCGTAGAGTGCTCCATCTCCTTGGTGGTGAGCTTCAATAAGGAATGTTGGGGAGTTCGATTAAAATGTCGTTCCTTCGGTTTCTCAATCTGTTCAAATACTCAAAACTTAATTTTCTTATGCCTGCACCGCACATCGCTAGCTTGGTCAATGCCATTGCCCTTATTCTCTTGGGCTCATTTGGCTACTTCACTTCCGATACTCCTTCAGTCACCGCTCTGATACCTGTGGTGTTTGGCGTGTTACTCATCGCTTGTAATCGCGGTGTGAAAAATCAAAATAAAGCCATTGCGCACATCGCTGTATTGCTCACATTACTGATTGTCATTAGTTTGTTTATGCCTCTCAGAAGTTCCATTGGAAGAGGGGATACGGGGGCGGTCGCTCGCATTTTGCTGATGCTGAGCACAGGAGTCTTTGCGATGGTTTCATTCATACAAAGCTTTCGAGCCGCCAGAAAGGTAAAATAGGTCGGATCTCGAGAACTTGTTGATGAAATGAACCAACGGTCGCTCGTAAAGGGATTTGAAGCTGCAAGTTGGTACGTTTCTCTGGCTGTAATGAGTGTCTTCTATGCTTACATTGGTTGGCAGCACGTCATCAATCCAAAGTTCTTTTTGGATATAATGCCCTCCTTCATTCCTTTTCCTGAGCCTGCAGTGTTGTGGTCCGGAATTTGGGAAATGATTGTCGCCGTTTTTTTACTTCATCCGCGAACGAGACGGTTTGCCGCCTGGATGACATTTGTACTTCTGCTGGTTGTTTCACCTGTGAACATAAACATGTGTTTTGATGCTGAGGTTTGTCAAACGCTAGGCTTCAGTGCATCAGATGCTGCGCTGCGCCTGTTCTTTCAAATCCCTTTGTTGCTTGTCGCGCGCTGGCACGCTGTGGGTAAACGGAGCGGTTCCTATGCCTTGATTTGTTCTGTGCTTTTTTATCCGACAGTTCTCTATTTTCTTATGCTATGATTTAATCATTTGAGGGACGACCTGCTGGTGGTGCGCGTGTTACACATCGGTGGGATTGGTGTAGAAATGCGAATGAAAGGGCACATGTATTCATTGCCTTTGAATGAATGCGCTTATGGTTGCAAAATTGATGGCCTATGGGATTGCTATTGGATCGAGCATTTCCTGTGAAGCAATTTGACGCCTTACATGATTCGTTTGGTTGTGGGTGAATGAAAAACCCACAGTAATTCTCGTGCCAGTTCCATCTGATTCGTTCTCCTTTGTGCGGTTACTGAAAAATGTCGTCGTGAGTCAGTGCTCCACTTACGGTTCTATGCGCGTGGCGCTTGAGGCCTTTCATGAAAAAGAATTAAGGCCGTTGGGTTCCGATGGCAGGTGGACGTATTCTGATATCAACAATTGTTCAAAAAGCCTGTGGAATAGTTGTGCATTCCTTTCGACACGAAAAATTGCCTTGCGTTCCTTCTTGCTCTTCATTTGGCTTTGTCAACGGATGGGAACATCCACGGAGCGTCAAGCGGAACTTCTCATTAGAGGAGGGAAACAAAGACGGAAGAAAGGTCTTCGGACCGGACTGTTCTTCGAGACACTGAGGCACAAAGGTGCCGAGGTTGAGTTGAGGTGCTGTGATCGTGTCGCCTGAGAATGGTGGCAAGGCCCGATAGGGTGGCGTGGACCAGATGTAGTTGGAAAGCGTGAGACCAGTGTCCGTTCATTAAACGGTGAAGCACTCGTGCGACATCGCGGATTTCGAAAGAAAGCTCCCACGTGGTCAGGGGAGCTCGCTGGAACTGAGAAGGACCAGAGAGCAGCAGACCGGTGCAACGCACAAACGCTGGTGAACGAAGCAAAGCCAAGATCCGTTCTAAAGCGGAAGGAAGCAGAGCCATCGACTCAGGAGAAGCGGGCAACCGCCAATCCAGCGCTTGAAAGCGGTAAATCATGGGCCGAGGGTGTAAACCCAAGGCGTCCCACCTGAGGTGGGTTGCTGAGAATGCAATTGAGGAGCCAATGACAAGCGTACCGTGTGCCCAACGGGAAGCGTTCGGTTCGCCGAGCCCCCCGCATCGCTCGAGATGAAGCCGCGGAGGAGCCGCGTCGCAGTTAGAAGTAACATTCCAACTCGGCGCGGTTTTTTGCGTTTGGGACATTGCGATTTTGAGTTGCCCAATTGTTCAGTTGGAGTAAGGCACTACGGAGCCATGCTCATTTGCTCAATCCGTATCAGCTCCATAAATCAGATCAAGTCATTTTGGTTGAAAATGAGGGTAATCGGCGACCAAATCTCTTTTGAAGGATAATTTTTATTAATTTGCCCCCGAAATAACGATTTTTATCGTAAAAAATTCACCATGCGCCAACTTATAATACAACAAGTAATGCTTGTTTGCTTGGGATTGACTTCAGTCACATTCGCCACGAATGCCATATCCAATGTTCACTTCATTGAATCTGTGGGCGAGATAATTGAAGTGCCAACTGTCAGCGAAATGTACCCAGCTGAGGACGCAGACAGCGATGGTGTGTACGATGATTTTGACACGTGCATCGATATAATGGCCTGCAACTACAATGCGAACGCCGCTTGCACGTATGCTACGATGTGGTACGCCGATGACGACGGTGACGGCTTGGGCGACGCGAGCGACAGCCAGAGCGATTGCACACAGCCTGCAGGTTACGTG
>DCPZ01000006.1:3584-3711 GCA_002323795.1 Flavobacteriales bacterium UBA1531
GACAACACGGCCTGCAACTACGATGCGAACAGCGCTACGAATGCTGCTTGCACGTATGCTACGATGTGGTACGCCGATGACGACGGTGACGGCTTGGGCGACGCGAGCGACAGCCAAACGTCTTGCA
>DCPZ01000043.1 GCA_002323795.1 Flavobacteriales bacterium UBA1531
TTTGGGTGCCAATTGATGTAGGGTTTTCCAGCTTGTCTCTTGTCGAAAAAACGTAGCGTTCATCTGCATAGCGCAACTCTCCCTCGCCATTCAATAGATTGAGATCAGTTGCGTCACCCTGAGGATCAAGGAATGCGCCATAAATTGTGAATGGCGGCCTGGCAGATGCCATTAAGCCATAGGCCAACAAATCACCATCAGTGTCAACTGGAGGATCTGTGATGGGAATTGCGATTGCCATGGGGTTGATGTCTCCTTCAAAAGCAATCCAACTCCTCTGCATTCGAGAGCATTCTTTCGACATTTTGACCCCACCTGAGAAATGTAAGAATGGCTCGGTTGATGTCATTTTCACATCTCCAGCATAAGCAAATGCGGGTCCCAGCTTGAACCCTTTTCGTGCCATGATTGCTCCACTCCCAATTGTTCGCAAGCTGTCGTCGACAGTTATTTCATTGAATAATAGGCGCTGAACCTCCCCATTCACTGAGGTGTAATTGTAAAATCCAGTGGCACCAAAATCATACCTTCCCCTTATGTTGATCAAAGCAGAGTCGATCAGGTGGTACTTCGTTGTGGCATTTGTAAGGATTGTAGCCTGACTGAGTTCATCCATTTTTGCTTCTGCCCGAATCGTTAAGCGTCCACTGTCCGGGAAAATTCGTGAATCAGCCACTGCGATTGATTGGACACCCTCACAGTGAAGAAGATCTTCTCCTATTCTGTACGTCGCACTTGAACTCAAGAAATGCAGAGAATCCTGTTCAGGGTGTGCTGAAATGAAGTTTGAAACACTTCGGTCTTCACTGAAGTCAATCGGCAAATCGTCTTGGAAACGATTCGATAACAAGTCGATTTCATCATCGTCCATATACCAACGGAAACGGTCCATGAAACAGATGTATTGCTGGATGGGCAGGTCGATTTTAGTCTCACCGGAGTTGGGTGTGAAAACACCGATCCGATCTTTAAAATTTAAGTCGCATTGCACGTCATCCGTTTGAAATGCCGAAATTTTAGATCGATTTCCATCCAAGGTGAAGCTTGCTGAAGAGGACTTTGCCTTGTTCAGGGTAAAATCAAAGGCCTCAGATGTAAGAACAGCGTCTTTCAAGGCCAGCGCTCCACTGCCAATGAGGCCTTGCCTTGTCAAGCTAGCTACCCCACTGAAATAGGCTTCTTCATCGTATAAGTCGAAGGCTTCATTTAAAGTTTTTAGACTCAATACCTCTTCTGTTGGATAAAAGACAAATGCACCTTTGCTGCCATTCATGCCAGATGTATTTCGCTTTTCGCTTGGCACATTTTGAATAACATCCGCAGCACCTAAGGCAGAATCAGGCAACATGGTGAGTGCAGAGCTCTCGATGTGCGCAGTGATGAAGTCGATTGCTCCACTTCCTTGCAAACCACGCCCGTCTAATTTTAATTCATCGGTAAAAGTGGCTGCTTCCGAGTAAACTCCAATTCCTGACTCTCCAGAGCTCGTTAAAAGACCCAAGTAGTAGTCGTCCATGACAGTCAAGGGATGGGTCAAGTCTTCCAAGATCCCTGCTGACACGAGCGTCCCATCGAGTTGGAAACTTGACTTCGTCAGATTGTCCAGTTTTTGCATTTCGAACGGCTCCACAGCGTAATAAAACTCATCTCTCTGGTATGCACCTTCAAACAAGTCAAGTCGATCATAATAAACGAAGCTCGTTTTGATGCTCTTGAAAATTGGATATTCCGCATGAAGCTCACTTCTTCTGCCAGAACGATTGGTTGGGTAATCAATTTCAAGGGTGCCAGAAACACCTTCCAACCGACTTTTTAGCCAATGTCTACTTGGCATTCCACGGCTGTTGAGTTCCGTTTGATTGTAAACACTCAAACGAACAGACTCAATTGCATTGAAGTCGATTGTGAAGTCTGAATAATCAAAGAAGAGCTCATCTCCTGACATTTCGATATTGCCCGCGTTTATTCTCCCGTCAAAAATAAAGTCACGTCCTTTTCTGACAGAAATCTCTCCATTTGCGGGATGTAAAATGACGTCTTTCGCAGCACTTAGTCGTATCGCATCGATTCCATTAATTTGCAAGTGACCATTGAGCAAACTCCACTCTGCATTTACGCCATTTACAGGACTTGAGCTGAACCGAATGACGTCGTAATCCATTCGGCCCGTTTTGCAGAGAATGTGTTCGCGTAATTTCGGTTTTGTCTCGCACCACAACGATTCCGGATTGATGTCCAGGTAGCCCAAATTCGCGAGTTGCATCAGCATCACCCTGGCTTGAACCTCGCTGAGCCTGATGTGCCGTGCAAAATCTTCTGACATGAATCTAGATCGACCAATTGATTTGGTGAATCTGTAGAGTTCAACAACAGGATTGACCGGATCAATGCCTTGAATGGCATCAAAAGAAGTTTGCTCAAAATAGTTGGTGCTGGAAAATTGAGCAAGACCCTGGCCTTGGTCGAGAGCTGAACCAATGCGAATCCGAGTGTCATTGAGTTTCCAGAGGATACCAGAAACATTCCAGTCGAGCTCATGATAGTTGTCTCGAAATGGTTGTTGACCAAGTCCTTCGTCTTGACGATAAGCTGAAATCTGATTGCGATCCTGGTTGTACCTGCTTTGGACATCGGGATGGCTTATGGTGTCTCCTCCATAGTGAACAATGAGCTCGGCATGCGAACAGGACCAACCCGATTGAGAGAACAAAAATTCACTGCCGTGAAATTCCATAAATGTTGTGTCTGACTGGAGCAGCTCAATCTTTGCCAAATCAGATTCACTGCGTATTCCACGGATTTTTGATCCTTTGAATTGAACCCCTCCGAAATAAGTGGTTTGGTCATAGATGTCTTTCAGCACAACCATGTCTTCAGCACAACGAAACCTCGGATAACTTTTGTCCTCTGGACTTTTGACTGATTCGAGTTTTGCGATGAATGCACCTGTTAAGGGGCGCGCAGAAAGTTCGGAATGCATTACGCAACTCGGCACTCGCAACACATCTCCTTTTAAATCTACAGTTAACGCTGGTAATCGCACATAGTTTTCGCTGGGATCAAACAACGTGCCTTCCCAGGTTACAGTGGATGGACCAATGAAGCAGCTTTCATCACGCAGATCCCATTCGCCAGATGTGTTGAGCAGCGCAAATTGATCGTGCTGATTGATCGCACTCAAGTCTGCACTCTCAAAAGTGAGCAAGGGTCGCCCATCTTCCCATTTTAGTTTCCACTTTGCGGAGTCTAATTGCCAGCGGTCATTGCCTGATGCATAAAGCGTATTGCTCGAAATAAGCTCTGGTGAAAAAGACAAGAATCTGGAGGTGATTTTGCGGTTCTTTCTTTTTAACCACAAGTGATCGGAAAAGTCGTGCCACTCGTTCCATTTTTTTTGTTTTTCTGGAGAGCACAAGGCTTGGACAGCGTGAAGATAATTGCGAATTTCTTCACTTGCTGATGCTCTATTTTCCTCCATGACGGTTACTGCCGAGTCAACTTTTGCAATCCATTTTGTTGCGTCTGGAACAGCGCATAGTGCTGGAATGAGTTCTTTCTTCACCCATCTGCTATCTTCCTTTGACACCTTATCCATTAGAAGGGTCAAGCGAAGCTCAAGGGATTCACACGATTCCATTTGGGCTTGCGATTTAACACCAAAAATCAAGCAGATCAATGCAAGAAAGGTTTGCAATCTGATCCCTTTTAAGGAGGGTATTGTTTTCGTGTGTCGAGCCAATCGCATTGTGTGAAAAATACAACGAACCCACGCGATGTTTGGTATTCAGTGACCTTTGTTTACGAACACCAGACAAGACCAGCCATCACGTTCGAAGGTCTGCTCTAGTTTTAAACCATTCGCGTCTGCTTCTTTTTCGAGCATTGGAATGTCCGCAGGAAAAAAACCGCTCAAGACCAATGCCCCATGACGAATAAGGCACCTGGTGTATTCTGCCATGTCATTCAGTAGGATATTTCGATTGATATTGGCCAGAATCACATCAAATTGAAATTGGAAATTGGTCAGGGATTCCGCATCACCAAGGATTACTTCAATTTTACTGTGAAGCTCATTGCGCTCTATGTTCTCGATGGTGTTGCGGTAGGACCAGCCATCGTTGTCAATGGCGATGACGCGCTTGGCACCAAGCTTCTTGGCGGCAATTGCTAATGCGCCTGTTCCACAGCCCATGTCTAGGACAGTTTGTCCCTTTAATTTGATGGAATGTAAAGCATTCATCATCTGCCAAGTTGTGGGGTGATGTCCTGTGCCAAAGGACATTTCAGGCTGAATGATGACGTCCAAGCCGGTCACGGGAGGCTCATGAAAGGGCGCTCGAATCATGATTTTTCCATCCACATCAATGGGTTCATAATTGGACTCCCACTTTGCGTTCCAATTTTCAGATTCAATCCATTCTTCTTCAATGACGATTTCTGCAATTGTGCGCAATTCAGAGATCACTCGGCGATATGCTTGATTGTCAAGTTCGTCATCCTGTGCGTAGGCGACAAGGCAGTCCTCAACCTCTTCGAACATGTCAAATCCACAAGAGCTGAGGAAAACCACGGCAACTTCTCTCGCTGGCAAAATGGGCTTGCAAAGCATCGACACCCGGAAATACCGTGACTCTTTCATTGGTGACAATCTTTATGAAGCCTCAGAAGCCGAAATCAGGGCGAGAAAAGACTCGGCGTCCAATGCAGCGCCACCAATGAGCCCACCGTTTACATCGGGTTTGCCGAAAATTTCATCGGCATTGGACGGTTTGCAGGAGCCTCCGTATAAGATGCGTGTTGCCTTTGCAATCTTAGAGTCGTATGAAGATGTTAGTTGCTTCCGGATGAATTGGTGCATCTCTTGCGCTTGGTCTGCAGTTGCCGTTACACCCGTTCCGATTGCCCAAATCGGTTCATACGCAATGGTGATGTTTGCCATGAGCTCTGGACCGATGTGCATCAGCGCATCTTTTAATTGCTCCGCGATCAACTCGAAATGCCCCTGCTCCTCGCGCACTGCAAGCGACTCACCGCAACAAAGAAGAACATGTAGGTTGGCAGTCACGGCTTCTTTCACCTTATTGCGAACGACCTCATAGGTCTCGCCAAACCGATCTCTGCGCTCAGAATGACCAATGATTACATGATTGACTCCACATGATTTTAGCATTTCTGCGGTGAACTCGCCGGTGTGAGCGCCAGCTGAATTGACGCTGCATTGTTGGGCACTGAGCATTACGTGACTTGACTTGCTTCCATTGGCTGCATAGTGAGCAAGGTATGGCGCGGGAGGAGCCACAATAACATCGGTTTTGCGAAGGCTCGGCATTCCATGATTGATATCAGCTATCAATTCTTCCCCTTCTTTCAATAATTTATTGCTCTTCCAATTTCCTGCTACGATGTTCCTCATGACCTTTGTAATAGTTTAAGCGCGAAGTTCGCAATTCGAAATGTTTATATGAACAGAAGTGATGATTGATTCAAACCAAGTTCCATTTGATGAGAAGCGACTCCTAAAGTTGCTTGCTCAATACTGGGGCTATGGTGAGTTTCGACCTCAACAAGTTGGGCCCATAAAGGCCTTCGCGGGGGGTAGTGACACACTTGCAGTCATGCCCACAGGTGGTGGCAAGTCGCTTTGCTATCAGATCACAGGGCTGTACAATGGTGGCATTTGCTTGATTGTGTCACCGCTTGTTGCTCTGATGCGTGATCAGGTAGAGGACCTCAAGACAAGAGGGCTCAGGGCCATCTCGTTGGCTGGAAAGCTGACCTCCAATGATATTGAGCGGCTTCTGGACAATGCCGAGCGAATGCCAAATTGTTTTTTGTATTGCTCTCCGGAACGTCTCAAGCATCCTCTGCTCCTAGCCCGAATCAAACGTTTAGCTATCCGAACAATCGTTTTAGACGAAGCACATTGCATTTCACAATGGGGTCATGACTTTCGCCCTGAATACCGGGATGTCGCGAAGTTAAGAGACGTCTGTCCTCAAGCGGTTTGGGGTGCGTTTACAGCAACAGCCACTGAATCGGTGATCGCAGACATCCAAATTCAATTGGGACTACGAAACACGGCTTTATTCACGTTTCCAATGCAACGTGACAACTTGATTTATTCAGTTCTTCAAACCGGAGATGCCGATGCAGAATTGTTGTCAGCCTTGAAGGCGTCAAATGGCTGTGGTCTGGTTTATGTTACCAGTCGATCGAGTGCAGAGTCGTGGTCGAATCGAATGAAAGAATCTGGAGTGTCGGCCGCGGCTTATCACGCTGGCATGTCGTCGGTAGAACGCGCTTTGGTTCAGGAGGCCTGGATGAAAGGAGAGCGCCGTGTTTTGGCCTGCACAAGCGCCTTTGGCATGGGTGTTGATAAGCAGGACGTGCGGTTTGTGTTCCATGCCGGTCCGCCACACGATTTAGAAAGCTATGTGCAAGAGGCTGGACGGGCAGGACGGGATGGTAAGCCTAGCGCATGTGTTCTATTCATCAACAAAGAGGCCTTAACGCTTGGCGAAAAACGAGTGACAGAAAAAGCGCCTCGGATGGACTCAATCCAGCGCATCTATCAGGGGTTGGCCAACCAAGGAGTTGTGCCGATCGGTTCGAAACCAGAAATCGAAACGATATTTAACCTCGAGACTTGGCTCGAGGCAAATCAGATGAATTCCCTTGAGTGGAAATCAGGAATGGATTTTTTGCAGCGCTCGGGATATATCAAAAGTCGACGGGATCGACGAGAAGAGCATTTCAAGGTGATTGTTCTAAATCCGGGCTCTTCTGTATTGAAGCAAAAAAGTCCAGCGTCTTTTGCGTTCTTGTCCGTTTTACAGGAACTTTTCAATTCAAAAAACTCCAACGACGAAGGCATTTCAATTCGTTCGTTATCAGTTGAATCAGGCTTGTCAGCGCATCAGTGCAAAGCTGAATTGTTTCGACTTTCGAATTGGGGGTTCATTGAATACCGCCTTGTTTCTTCATGTTACCAAATATCTTGGTTGAGACCGCGAGAGGAGGCCAAGCATGTTGTCATTCCCAATACGTTGGGAGTTGACTGGGTGCGTGGACTCCATGAAAAATGGCGGTCATTGGTCGACTATGTTGAGTCTGACGTTTGCCGTCAAAGTACAATTCAGAATTACTTCCAATTACTGGAGGTTAAGCCCTGTGGATCTTGTGACAATTGCAAAAAAAACGATCGAGATTGGGCAAAACAGAAATGGCTGATGCCGATTCCGAGTCAAGGCGAACAGATCGATCTTTTATTCAAACGCGTTCCGATTCGATATAAATCTGTTTTGCTCCACTTCATGCATGAATGGGCTGAATCCGGAGAAATTGAAATTACTAACCGCACTTTATTTCGTCACTGAGAAGTGAGGCAGCGCTGTTAATCGGAGGACTGAAGGTATCTTCGTGTTCATGACAGAGTCAAAAGCTGTTTTTCTGAAGCCCAAAAAAGAAGTAAGTATTTTGAGGAGGCACCCTTGGGTTTTTAGTGGGGCAATTCGCGCCATTGAGGGGGCAGTCCAATCTGGTGATTTGGTGGCAGTGCATGCCAACAAAGGACGCTTATTAGGCTATGGACACTATTCTTCAGGAGCTTCAATCGCGGTGAGAATGTTGACTTTTGATGAAACTGTTGTTGATCAGGAATGGTGGAATTCAAAGATCGAAGGCGCCGTAAGAATGCGCAAAGAATTGAAGTTGATTGATGGGGATCATAATTCCATCTGTAGACTCGTGCACGCAGAAGGTGATGGGATGTCTGGACTCATTGTGGATTATTACGATCGAGTGGCTGTGGTGCAGACACATTCTCTTGGGATGAGGCATTCCTTAAACGCTATAAAGCAGGGCTTAGTCGATGCCTTAGGGAAGGATTTGGTCGGTATCTACAATAAATCCGCAAAGATTTTGCGAAAGTTAAGGGTAGAGTCAGAAGATGCGTGGATTTACGGGAAAGCCCCAAATGCTTGGGCACCTGAAGAATATGGAGCCGCCTTTGAAATCGACATTCTTCTAGGGCAGAAAACGGGATTCTTCATTGATCAACGTGAGAATCGAAACTTACTGAAGGACTATGCGGCTGGCAAAAGCGTGCTCAACGTTTTCAGTTATACCGGAGGTTTTTCTGTTACAGCGCTCCTCGGAGGTGCGACAAAGGTAGATAGCCTCGACAGCTCTTCACGCGCTTTGGAGTTGGCCCATTCCAACGCTTTAGCAAATGGCTTTGCCTCCCAGGTGCACGGTTGTATCGAAGCAGACGCAATGGAATTTTTAAAGTCAGGCGTTGCTGATTACGACATTGTCGTTTTGGATCCACCGGCATTCGCCAAAAGCGTTTCTGCGCGGCATAAGGCTGTCCAAGGGTATAAGCGAATCAATTCACGAGCATTAGAGTCCATGAAGAAAGGGAGTTTACTTTTTACTTTTTCTTGCTCTCAGGCGGTTGACGATCGTCTTTTTACCCATACCATCATCTCTGCGGCAATACAGGCTGGACGAGAAGTGCAAATTCTGCACCGTTTGCATCAACCACCAGATCACCCGGTGAGCGCATTCCACCCTGAAGGAGCTTACCTCAAAGGTCTTGTACTCAGAGTCAATTGATTCGATGCACATAAGAAGTCAAGGGTCCAGTTGATCAAGCTTCCACGTTGATTTCGAATTGTTTCGAAGCTGATACCGCCATCTATTGTGCAGCCTACTCGGACGTCCTTGCCAAAACTCGATGGATTCAACTGCAATGTCATACCCCCCCCAAAAATCAGGTCGCGGAATTGATTCAGTTTCTTCGAAACGACGAGCGGTGAGGTTTACACGATCTTCAATCTTCGGGGATACATTGACAGCGCTTTGCTGAGAAGTCCAGGCACCTACTTGGCTGCCACGTGGCCGAGAAGCGAAATAATCGTCGCTCACTTCAGCAGTACATCTTGACGCTTTGCCAACGATGCGGACCTGTCGTTCCAAGTCTCGCCAAAAAAAATTGACACAAACGTTCGGATTAGCATCGATTTCTTTGCCTTTCTGAGAACGGTAATTCGTGAAAAATCGAATGCCTTTGTCTGTGACTGATCTCAATAGCACGATTCGCGAGCTTGGATTGCCGAACTCATCAACGGTTGATAGACACATCGCATTGTAGTCGTTTGCGTCCCCCTTTGCCGCATCAATTAACCAGCTTTCAAGAAGCTCTATGGGATTTTCGGGCAAGTCACTGCGAGTTAGCTCCTGCTTTTGGTAGTCCTTGCGGACTTTTTGAACGTTTGAATCCATTATGAAAATGAGAGATACGTGGATGTAACCTTATGACACGAAATGCAGTATAGGTTCAAAAATACTGAAACATGAGAAACCTTATTGTGAGTTACCGGAAGTTGCCTCAGCAAATCGTGAATACGCTACAGTTAAAGTACCCTGATGGTTTTGACCATGATACTTTTGAGTTCGAATTGCCAGGCAAGCAAATCATTTGCAAGGCATTGCGACTGACCGTTGATGAAGTGAATTACCTGATTAAACTAGAACAGCGTCCGAAGCGCACTGACTTTCTTCTCGATGAGGATTGGTGATTGCGTGAAAGTTAAATGGCACTGGGAATTACGGCTGTAATTCATAGTTGTTTTCCGTATCGATGATTCGCTCCCATTTGATGTCTCCACTTGTCGACTTCACCTGCATTCGAAGCACGCGTTGCTTTCGAGCGCCTGAAATCTCAAGAATACCATAGTTCCGATCGCCGACCATCGTGCCCTGCTCTCGCAAAAAGTTTGGCTCTTCTGAATGGTCATAACTTCCGCTTGTAAGCGGACTAACTGTTAAGTCATACACCCAATTACCATTTGCCAATTGCAATTTGGATAATTCACTGTTGTGACGATCGCCAGTTAGAAAAACAACACCCTTGATGTCGAGCTTATTGAGTTCCTCGATTAGCCAACTTCGTTCCTCGGGAAATTGTGCGAAATTCTCATATATAGCGGCATTGCTAATCATTTGACTTCCAACGGCAACAAACTTGAAAGGCGCTTGACTGTTTTTGAGGTTATTTAGCAACCATTCAATCTGGACTTTGCCAAGCATTTGTCGTCCTTCCTCACCCATCCAATGATTGACTCGATGAGACCTGTTGTCCAATAAAAAAAAGTCTACATCGCCATATTGAAAGGCCGTTGTGTTCAACTCTGGAGCTCCACCAACGCCGCCAGCTGGGTTGACCCAAAATGCGTCAAAAGCTTTTTTCGCCCATTCTTTTCGAACATAAGATCCGTCGCAATCGTTGGGTCCAAAATCATGGTCATCCCATATTGCATAGTGGGCGCCCTTTGCCATGAGTGCTTGCAACTCCAATGTTCCTCTTGTGTGGTTGTAGCGGTGTGTGTATCCATCGAAGCTACCGAAGTCCGCTTCTCGCAGGTAGACATTATCCCCCAACCAGACCATTGCATCGAATTTATCATTCGCAATGGTGGTGAAAATCTCGTAATCACCTCCATATGGCTTACCCGGGCGATCATACTCCGCCTCGTTGATGTAGGCGCAGCTCCCAAGAGCGATGCGAACTGTGGGCGGATCCGTTCTATACTGCCAGAGCGGTTGCGTATTGATTTGAAGGGTGTCAGAAATGCTTTCATTTCTGAACTGAAGGAAGTACGAGTAGTTCGAGCCTGGTTTAAGACTGTGCAATTGACATCTGTAATTGCCAGAGACTCCGAGTTCAAAAGCTTCGAATGAAGCTATGGGCTGTTCAGTGGAATCGAGAACTACAATTTCAGGGAGCTCCGTAAGGGACTCTTCCATTTGGAACCAAATGGCTGCTCCCCTCATAGTTATGTCACCAGCAAAAGGCGTCCCGCTTATTTCAGGTGATGGGGTTTCTGAGCAACCTGCTATAATCAATAGAAGTGAGCATAGGCAGAGCAGAGGTTTGGTTAAGATTGATGACATGGTTCAAAAATACTGCACTTCCCCTTTAACCATGAATTACTCGTAACAAAAAAAGGGATCCCGAAGGATCCCTTTCAAATTTGTTCGTTGTGCACTTAGTGTGCAACGACAATGTTCTGTGCGTCGCTGAAATTAGCATGCTTTACAGCAACAGTGTAGTTACCTGCAGCCAAGTCATGCTTGACAACAATGCGGTTACCACCGATAATGTTTTCTTGTGCTACCTCTTGAGAGATGATAGACTTACCAGTCATGTCTGTTACTTCCAGAATGATGTTATCTCCACCCAAGTTCAACTCACGGTCAAACTTTACGCTGAACGTGCTTTCGAAAACAGGGTTAGGGAAGATATTCCACTCAGTCGTGTTGTCAATGTTCGACAATCCGTGAGATGGACCGTTGTTCTCTCCGAAGCAAGAACCATCGTCGTATGAAGCTTCAGTGTTGAAGTTGGCAGCGTTTGCATTCGTGCAACCAAACACTTGAGCATCTGATGAAGAGAATGTCAAGTCGTATGCTCGCCATGCAGCGCCCTCTGCGTCCCAACCTTGTAGGTTAAGGATACCAGTGGCAGTTCCGTCAGTAGTCAATTGCATCAACAATACGCGATCACCTGCAGCAGTTGCCGCTTGTACGTCAGTTGGAACAACAAACCACGCGCCATCAGTAACAGTCAATTCAGAACCGCTCAAGAATGAGTTGTAATCTACACCAACTGTCCAAAGGTTATTGTTGGTGCTGTTAGAAGCTCCAATCGTTACCCAGCTATCATACTCGAGTGACCCATCAAGCGCAACGATTTGTTCGTTTACGTCTAAAGATGAGAAGCTACCGTACTGGTGCTGGTAGAAATTACCAGTGGTACTTAGGTTCAACAAGTGTTCTCCGTCAGCGAAGACAGCGTGCAACGAATGCTCGGCTGAGGGCAGAACAGCGTACACTCGGTACGTGTTTCCTTCAACCTGGCCGCCATTGTCAACGGCTTCGACGACTAGCTCTACATTGCTAGCACTCGCACCGAAAGCGAGAAAAGAGGCCGCAGCCAGTGTGAAAAGGTTCTTCATTTCAATGAATTATTAAATGTTTCTTGGTCAAGATTTGATGTCTGTTGAGGCTAAGATATGACAAACCTTCTTTAATCCCAAAATTATTTTATCGAAGTTAACAAAAAGTTCATAGACGAAAGATGAGTCCTCAGCGACTTACGCAATGTAATACCCCTCGTGGATAACCACAAGTATATCAAGGTCTATTTCTCGAGGATCTTGGATTGTACTTATAAATAATCTTGCGTTAATTCATTCGAGCGATTGGGTTACCGACAGAACGCCTTGCTCCTATATTCGGCTTGAACATATTTGAAACCATATGGAACCATCTTTTTTACAACATTTCGTGCATGGTCAATGGCAACCAACCAGTGGCCAGCATGATGTAGAAATTCGACATGCAATTAACGGTAACGTTCATGCGCTAACCTCAAACGAGGAGCTTGATTGGGAGCAAATCCTGAATTACGGTCGGTCAGTTGGTAATCCCGCATTGCGTTCTATGACATTTCAAGAACGCGGACGTATGCTAAAGGCTCTCGCATTGCATTTGCATGCCAAGAAGGAAAAATTTTACCAAATGAGTGAGGCGACGGGAGCAACTCGAGTCGATTCATGGATTGATATTGAAGGTGGAATAGGTAATTTATTTAGCTATGCGAGCCTTCGTCGTCAATTTGGTGATCAACCTTTCGCAATAGATGGAGATGCCATTGGACTTAGTAAAGGAGGGAGTTTTGTAGCCAATCATTTGCTCGTACCTAAGGAAGGTGTTGCTGTGCATATCAATGCCTTCAATTTCCCGGTTTGGGGAATGCTCGAGAAAGTAGCGGTTAATTGGCTTGCTGGCGTTCCTGCAATCATCAAGCCTGCTACAGCGACAAGTTTCCTCGCTGAATGTGTGGTTCGAGAAATCATTTCGTCCGAAATCCTTCCTCCAGGAGCCATTCAATTAATATGTGGACCAGCACGTCAACTGCTCGACCATGTAAATGAACGAGACGTTGTAACGTTTACCGGTTCAGCATCAACGGGCATGAAGTTGAGGGCACACCCCAACCTCAATGCACATTCGGTCCCATTCAATATGGAAGCGGATTCACTGAACTCATGCATTTTGGGCAATCACGTGAAGGCGGGTGATGCAGAATTTGACCTATTCATAAAGGAGGTTAGGAAAGAAATGACCGTAAAATGCGGACAAAAATGCACCGCGGTCCGCAGAGTCTTCGCCCCAGAACACCTCATGGACGAGGTTCAAACAGCACTTGTAGCCGCTTTATCAAAGACAACCAAAGGCGACCCCAGTCTCGAAGGTGTTCGAATGGGTTCACTCGTCAATGCGGAACAAAAGGAAGAGGTGTTGAGTCAAATCCGAGAACTTGAGTCAGAAGCCGAATGCGTATTTCGGGATGAATCAGAGCCCATTGGCAATGTCAATGCCGCTGCCTTTATGGGACCTGTTTTATTGCGAATGAATGATCCAGATCATGCAATTCGATGTCATGATGTTGAGGCCTTCGGGCCTGTGAGCACCCTGATGCCATATCGCGACCTGCCCCATGCAATTGCACTGACAAATCGAGGCAAAGGATCTTTGTGTTGTTCACTCGTCAGCCATGATTCGAGTGAGGCCAAGCATTTTGTCATGGGAACAGCCGTTATGCACGGTAGGATTCTTGTATTGGATCGCGAATGTGCCAAAGAATCAACCGGGCATGGTTCGCCCCTTCCGCTTCTTGTTCATGGCGGACCAGGACGCGCTGGTGGTGGCGAAGAAATGGGCGGACTCCGGGGCATTCAGCATTACATGCAGCGCACAGCAATTCAGGGTTCTCCGACAATGCTCTCCGAAATCACACAATCGTACCATGCAGGTGGAAAGCAAACAGAGGCTGAGCCTCACTTATTCCAACAGCATTTTGAAGACCTCATTGTGGGGCATACTGTCACCACAGCGAAACATACCATTACGGAAGCAGATATCGTGAACTTTGCTAATGTCAGCGGGGACCATTTTTATGCTCACGTTGATGAGACAAGTTTGGATGGTACCATTTTTGAAAAGCGTGTTGCGCACGGGTACTACTTACTCAGCAAGGCTGCGGGGTTGTTTGTTGACCCAAAGAAGGGGCCCGTTTTACTTAATTATGGCGTGGAAGAAGCGCGGTTCACCAAGCCCGTTTACCCTGGAACCACTGTTGGGGTGAAGCTCACTGTCAAGGAAAAAGTGGAGCAAGAGAAGCGATCTGATGATGACATCAAAAAAGGAATCGTCAGGTTTTACGTTGACATGTACGATCAAGAAGGTGAAAGCGTTGCGATAGCAACTATTTTAACAATGGTGAAATTTCGCAACCAAGATTGATTGAGATTCAACTGAAGTTTAAATCATGAAAACACGCCTGCTTTGCCTTCAGCTGGCCTTGTGCTCAATTGTTTACGGGAAAACCGATACTGATTCCAGTGGGTTTGTCTTTTTGAGTGGCGCTCAGATGCAGAATGACTTGGATAGCCTGTCGGAATTTATTCTTCGCATGCACCCAGCTCCTTTTGCTCATTGTTCTGAGCAAGATTGGTCCGACCAACTTGCCAGAAGCAAACGCATGGTCCTTGGTGGAGGAAACATCTACAAAATAGCCAAGGCCTGCTCTGATTTGACCGGCCTTCTCAAAGACAGCCATACGGGAATCGCACTTCAACACTTCGCGAATTCTTTAGCGAATTCGAATGGTCAAATCCCCATTGAAATTGCTACTGTAGAAAATAAAACTGTGGTTGTCAGGGACTGGACGAAAACTATAATGCCCGGATCGGTCATAGAGTCCATCGGTGGTATAGACTCAAGATCCATCCTTGGCATGTCGATGTCGCTGATCCCACAGGAAGGAGATGCCGTCATTTCCAAATTGCGAATGGCCGACAAACTATGGAATGACCTTGTTCCATTTGCCCTCGGCGCAGTTGGTGGGGATCGCGTGCCATTTGTCTTGGACCAACCATTTCAAGATGAAACCATGTTGCCAACATTGGTAAGGGAAGAAATGGACCTATTGAAAATGCACGGATCGACTCCAGACATCTCGTGGGATTGGGTTGAGGAATATCCCGATGTGGTTCATCTCAGCATTCGCTCGTTTCATCCCGAAGAACTCCAGAAATTCAAGCACGAACTAAAAGATTGTTTTAAAGCCATTCATGAACGAGAGAAGCAGCGCGGTCAACCCATTACAGGTTTGATCATAGATCTTCGCCAAAATTCTGGAGGACACATCGGCGTTATGGCTGAGGTCTTACCCTACCTCGCCTCTGTTCCTACGCGAATTCCATATGGCGCTCAAATCAAGCATAGTCCGGAGGCGAAGGCACAGCTGATGCAGCCAACATTTGGTCGTTCACTCGTCCCCTTCGGATACCAGAAGAATTTTAAAATTCTGAATCAGGCCATTCGAAATCGCAAAGCATCAAATATGACGTTTGTTCCTTTTGAATCAGCTATAACACCTCGAAGACGATTGAACTATGACGGGCCAGCCGTTATGCTTTTGGATGGTTTGTCTGCTTCGGCCTCCGTCTCGTTAGCAGCATGGTTCGTGCGTTCTGGACGTGGCAAAACCATCGGTGAACCACCAATGGGTAGCATCAGTGGAACCTTCGGGAATCCCATTCGAATCACACTACCGAATTCGGGAATGCAGATGAATGTAGCGACGGCACGTTATTACACCGAAGCTCCAATTCGTTGGGAGACTCGTCCACTTCTACCCGATTTTCCTGTAACGAAAACCATTCAAGATTATGTTTTCGATCGCGACCCCTTTCTTGATCAAGCCCTGCGTTGGTTGCATCCTATGCCTTAAGTTTTGATATGCTTAATTTTCGTGCCATGTATTTTTTTAGAAAAGCTATTTCAGCAAGTGCCATCACCTTTCTCTTTGTTTTGGCTCTTACCGCTTTCAGCGGTTGCAAAAGCACTGAGCAAAGCCCTTTACACAAAGAGGTTAATCCATTCATCGGTACTGGGGGGCATGGCCACACCTACCCTGGAGCAACCACTCCATTTGGCATGGTGCAGTTGAGTCCCGATACACGTCTCACCGGTTGGGATGGCTGCGGCGGTTACCATTATTCCGATACTGCCATCTATGGGTTCAGCCATACCCACCTCCAAGGTACTGGCGTTTCCGACTACGGCGACATTTTGTTCATGCCGTGCACTCGATTCAAAGAGAATGAGCTGTCTTGGCCCGATCGTTACAAAAGCCGTTTCTCGCACGATCTCGAAAATGCAAGCGCAGGACATTATCATGTTGAATTGCTTGATCACGGGATTCGTGTTGATCTAACCGCTACGCCGCGCGTTGGGATTCATCGATATCAGCTAGAGGAACCTGATACGCTTACCTTGATCGTAGACATGAATCACAGGGATGAGTTAATTCATTATAGCATATACCCGATTGATGACACAACGCTTGTGGGCCATAGAGTTTCGGACAATTGGGCCCGTGAACAACATGTGTATTTCGCGGCACGATTTGACCGGGCATTTGAATGGAGGGATCAACTCTCTGAAGTTCGCGAGTTGGGCACTGATGCAGATGGAAGATTGCTCCAAGAAATGGAGTTCGTCCCTGTTTTCGCATGTGACTTCGGAATGGTGGATGAACTAAACGCGCGGGTGGCACTAAGCTTTGTGAGCATCGATGGAGCCATTAAAAATTTGGAAGCCGAGGCCAAGAATAGAGATTTTGAACATTACAAAAACTTAGCAACTGCCAGCTGGGATGACCAATTGTCCACAATAATAGCAGAAGGAGGCGATGACAATAAGCGTAAAAAGTTTTACTCCGCGCTTTATCACTGTTTTACTACACCAAATATTGCCAATGATGTGGATGGCCTCTATCGTGGTACCGATTTAAACGTACACGAGCTCTCGGGAAACGAAGGTGATCATTACACTGTTTTTTCGCTTTGGGACACCTACCGGGCCTTGCATCCTCTGTTAAATTGGCTTGAGCCTCAAAGATCTAGGGATTTCATTCGCACCATGTTGAGAATGTATCAGCAAGGTGGACAGCTTCCCGTTTGGGAGCTTGCAGCGAATTATACCGGTTGTATGATTGGTTACCACAGCGTCCCTGTCATTGTTGACGCTGTTTCATGGGGCATAGATGATTTCGATCAAGGACTTGCTTTGACAGCTATGTTGCAAGCCGCTGATAGTGCTCATCTCGGTTTACCCGCCTACATCGAGCGCGGCTACATCCCTTTGGATGAAGAGCATGAGTCCGTGTCAAAAACATTGGAATATGCATACGACGACGCCTGTATTGCTTTGTTTGCTCAAGGTCTTTTTCAGCGCTCCATGACGGAAGAAACGAATGCCTACAAAGCGGTTGTCAATCGCTTTGAAAATCGGGCCCTTTCTTACCGAAATTTATTCAATTCAAAATCAGGTTACATACAGCCAAAGCGAGGTGGCGCTTGGCTCGCAAACTTCGAACCCCGCGAAGTTAATTTCAATTACACAGAAGCAAATGGCTGGCAATACAACTTCTATGTTCCGCATGACATAAACGGACACATTCAATTGGTTGGAGGTGACGAGCAATATGAAGCACTTTTGGACAGCATGTTCCAAAGCACCAGTGAAACTACCGGAAGAAATCAACCCGACATTACCGGCATGATTGGTCAATATGCACATGGCAATGAGCCAAGTCATCACATGGCTTACCTCTATGCATACACCGGAAATCATAAGAAATCTGCAAAACTCATTGATCAGATTCAAAACAATCTATACCAGAACACACCTGACGGACTTTCCGGGAATGAAGATTGCGGCCAAATGAGTGCATGGCACGTATGGAGTGCACTGGGGATGTATCCCGTTTGCCCCGGATCTGATCAATTGGTCGCAGGAATCCCTTCATTTCATTCGTTAATCGTGACGCCAAATGGGGGTGTCAATGATGCCGATTCGCCTAAAACCACAATCATTGAGCGCAAAGGATATGGCCCTGCCGTGAACTCCATTGAAACAGCATTTTTCGGGTCAAAGTCGCCTTCCAATGATTTGGCCAGTTGGTTCAGTAAAGAAGACATTCGGTCAGGTGGAACCATTCGGTTCAAAACTGGAAATGGTGAAGACGGTCTTTTTGGTGCTTCCATCGATTCACGTCCGGCTGAATCTTGGAAAGATGATTTGTTTGTTGGAGTTCCGGTCATTGATGCTCCGATGACCTTTCGCACCGATACCCACCCGGTCCCCATCCTATCCAATGCCAAAGGTGCTTCCATTGAATACCAGGTGACGAGCACCTTAGGTTTTGGTCCCAATCAATCATGGTCCAATTACACGGAGCCACTGATGATTGATTCTGATTCAGAAATTTGGGCGCGCAGTGTAGATGAAGCCGGCAAAACTTCAAGCGCGGTCGCTCATCAAATTCGGCGCATCAGCCACGATTGGAATTTGAAACTTCACACGCCGTTTGACCCGCAATATGCTGCAAGTGGCAGCAATGCACTGATTGATGGAATAACTGGACCACCTCATTATCAAACGGGAGATTGGCAGGGCTTCTGGGGTGAAGACGTTAAAGGTGTCATTGACCTTGGAAACGTGCAACACATAAAAATGGCGTCAATAGGCGCTTTACGGGATATCCGGCCTTGGATTTTCCTGCCGCGTGAAGTCGAAATAGAAGTCTCTTTAGACTCCATGAACTGGCGAGCTTTTGGAAAAGGCATCGCAGGTCACTCCATAGCAAATGATGATGATGAAGCAATTGTGCATCATTTTAAAATCAACGGTTCTGAGGACGCTCGTTATCTGCGATTCAAGGTTAGGAACTTCGGCCCCTTGCCTGAAGAACATTTAGGAGCAGGGCATCCAAGTTGGGTCTTTCTAGATGAAATACGCCTCGGGATCGAATGAGCACTCAATGAACCTTGAAAGATCAATCAGCCAATTCTAACGTGATGTCCAACGAACAACTCTTGAATGATGGACTTGCACAGACGACCCTGCACCCTTTAAACTTGAGGGTCAAGAGTGCGGCAGGCGTCATGCTCCAGATGGAGGATGGTCAGGAGGTGATTGATTTCATTTCTGGCATCGGTGTGAGTTCTTTTGGTCATGGACATCCCGAAATAACAGCTGCATTGAAGCGTCAAATTGACCTGCATCTGCACGTGATGGTGTACGGTGAAATGCGACAGGATTCGCAGGACCTTGCAGCCGCAAGATTACGTGCGTTGCTCCCTTCGTCTCTGGATGCCGTGTACTTCGTCAATTCGGGAGCAGAAGCAATAGACGGAGCACTTAAACTGGCTCGTCGTTCGACAAAACGCGGTAAAATCATTGCAGTTCACGGTGGCTATCACGGCAACACCTTTGGTGCGTTAAGTGTGAGTTCGAATGAGGCAAGGAAAGTTCCATTTGCTCCATTGCTTCCTGAAATTGAATTCATTCCGTGGAACAATTCAGAGGGGCTAAGTGCCATAAATGATACGGTTGCAGCAGTCGTTGTCGAGACAATACAAGGAGATGCAGGAATTCGGATTCCAGATGTTACTTGGATTCAAAACCTTCGTGAGGCATGTTCGCGATATGGCGTAATGCTAATCTTGGATGAAATTCAGTGCGGAATGGGAAGATCTGGTCGTCCTTTCGCCTTTGAGCATTTTGGTGTGATACCTGATATTCTATGTTTGGGAAAGGCTTTAGGTGGCGGCTTGCCAATGGGTGCATTTGTCAGCAATAAAAAATGGATGCGGCAATTTGCCACCTCGCCTGAATTGAGTCACATCACCACATTTGGGGGGCACCCCCTACCCTGTGCCTCAGCTGCGGCGGCATTGTCCATCTTAAAAGCACTTGATTTTCAGAAAATAGAAATGTTCGCACAACAGTTCGAAAGCCGAATAGGGAAGCATATCCTCGTGCAGGAAGTAAGGCGCATTGGTGCATTCATTGCAATTGAATTGTGCGACGCAGATGCGGTTGAGTTTTGCGTCCAGCACGCCTTGAACAACGGGCTTTTGATTTATTTCTTTTTGAGCACGCCCAACTCTTTTCGGGTGGCTCCTCCACTCACCATGGATCGTTCAACATGGATGAAGGCCACCGATATTTTATGTCAAACTTTAGATGCTTGCGCTGCTTCTCGTGGAATGGAAGAATGAGAGGCTATAAAGGCAGAAATCCGCTCAATGGAGCGCTTAGCTTCAGGCAAAATGTCCGGAAACAACTGCCACGCGTGCAGTGCTGATTCTTCTACTCGAAATTCAAACGGGATGTTTTCCGCTTGCAATTTCTTGGAAAGCATTTCGGCATCTGACCACAGGTACTCCGATCGAGAGGCTTCTAGGTACACAGGAGGCCAATGCTTGAGTGGCGATAATATTGGGGACACCTTGGGATCGTTGGGTGAATGACCTTGAAGGTAATGAGTGGCGTACTCTAGCATATCCAACCGTTCAAAAGGGCTCCAGTTTGATTGATCCAATTCATTGCTTTTTGACGATGGCCGCAAATCAATCCAAGGCGAAAGCAGTATGATTCCTGCTGGACTTTTTCCATTGCAGGAAATGATCTCATTCAATAACGCTGCAGCAATATTTGCACCAGCCGAATCACCCATTAGCCAGATTGGACCGTCTTCTCTTGAAAGAAAGTCATAGCAATGAATCAATTCTTCGAGCGCTACTGGAAAGGCATGTTCTGGCGCCAAACTATAATCGGGGATGAAGATGTCCGTTGCAGTTCTTTTGGCAAGAGATGTAGCAAGCGCACGATGGGTTCTAGCTGAGCCAAATGCAAAGCCGCCGCCGTGAACCATCAGAATGCGACCTGCCTTTTGCAGTTTCTGAGGTGAGCCTGATGAATAATGAATTCTCGCAGAGGGCACATCCCCCAGCTTAACTTTTTCAAATGTGATCCCAAACTGCCCAGGATAAAGTCGAGACAAGCCATCAAGTGATAGCCGGATTTGCTCCGGAGTCATCTTTATCACATCTCGCCTCCAACTCCTGCCCAATTGATGGGTGATGCTTATGAATCGCTCAGGAATATTCCACAACGAAGAAGGCAACTCAGGCATGACTTATTGCTTTTTTTCAATTGATTGAAAGACGGGATAACGATTGACTGTACCCTCGAAATGCACCGAATTCAAATAAAGCCAGTTCAATTGCGCTCTGCTATTATCAATGAACTCCTTGTTTTTCAGCTTTTCTCGTTCAAATCGTTTCTTTAAGTCGTCATCAGACTGCAGCAACTGAAGGGCAGTTTCTTCAAATACGTATGTACTGAAATATTCCTTTTGCTCCATTGCGCTGTCAAAAAAATTCCATTTAAAGAAGGAGTCGTGACCACGAGGGTCGAGCGTTTCGACTAAGTAACGCAATGATTTCTGATCGGTGGTAACGATCCAGTCTCCTTTAAATAATCTTACTGATTCCACCCGGAGATCAATCGAATCTAACCGGTTGATGTGGTGACCTTCGTAAGGAAAACTCATCGGCTTAAAATCTTGGATGTAAGTCACTTCAACCTCCATAATCGTATCGGAAGGAAGCTCTGACATTTTGACTCCATTCCATTGACAACGCTCAACCACTTCTTTCCAAGCCTGAGGTATGATATAGAAATTAGGAACTGAGGTATGCTCATCAGATTCATAATGATTAAAATATGGGATTTCTTCCTCCCAAATTTCTTCCTGGTCGTAGCGCAATCGAATGTCTCCAGTTACTTGACTCACTTCCCTTCTGGTCTTGTAGCCACGAAATGGCATCAAGGTCGAGTCCTCAATGTTCAGCTCCCAATGCACAGGCAGCTCAACGGCATTTTTTAATCTTTCTTGCTCTGCTTGTCGGATGTCCAATATCTCTTCGGCATACTCCATACTGAACGATGCTATGCAGTCAATCAATTGGATCGTTGCAGCCACACGAACTGGAAATGGTTTAAGCATGTGCGCCTCTGATGTGAATCCGAGTGTACCGAATAACGAAGTGTAACCCGTGCTATACCGAGGTGACTCTAAAAAACCAATGATACCTGATTCAGGGGTCTGATCCCGAGTGTTCACATATGGAACAATTTCCTGCCCCAATTGACGCATGGATTCAAAAAGATGAGGGACCATGACCTCTTCTAAAAATGGGCCTAGCACAGGCCCGATCTTATCGGTTTGTGTGGTAATCAATGTCATGGCGTAGGGATAATCCGCACCATTGCTCGTATGGGTGTCTATGAATACGTCAGGGTCAATCGCATGAAACAACTGCACAAAGGCGTGTGAATTCCGACTGTCCATTTTAATGAAGTCCCGATTGAGATCAAGATTTCGAGCGTTTCCTCTGAATCCGTATTCCTCTGGTCCATCTTGATTGGTTCGGGTGCAGCAATTTCGATTCAATGCTCCTCCAACGTTGTACATAGGAATAATCAGCACATCCATTTTTGCAAGCATCTGGCTTCGCTTTTTCGCATCGTTCATCAAGGATTCCAACCATGACAAAGAAGCGTCTACACCACATGGTTCTCCTGGATGAATGGCATTATTGATTAGCAAACAGACTCGATTTTGATTGGACTCCCGGAACTCACTGAGATCGAGGAGATTTGAAACATCATCGGCATTCTGGCCGAGCAAAAATGCATGTATGGGACGCCCTACATCACTCTTGCCAATTTCAAACAAAGCTGAATGCTTGGTTTTGGAAGCGAGTTCTTCAAAAGCGTTGATAGTTTCATGCCACGTGGGTGAATAATTATCTGTTGCGCTCATTTTCGAACGTTCCAATCCGATTTGAGCCATTGCGTTGGATGCCACGAGCGCCATCAAAAGAACATGCGTGCTCCTTTTTAAACAATTCACGCCCCGCAGCGAGCAAGGCCGACGTTTCGCTCGACGGTATTTCATCAATTTGCTTTCAATGTTTGGGCAAAAGTCGGAACTTTACCCCATGATTCGGTTCACCCCCTCATCAAAAGCAGATATAGAAGTTGGCAAGGTTCTTCTTTCTGAGCCATTTTTAAGTGATGCCTACTTCGGCAGGAAAGCTATATTGTTGTGCGAGCACAACGAAGAGGGATCTTTTGGATTTGTCTTAAATAATTTTGTGCAGGTCGATTTGAATGAACTTTTAGAGGAACTGCCCGAGTGGGGCGCGCGAATCAGTTTAGGAGGGCCAGTAAAACATGGCAACCTCTATTATCTCCATACCAAGCAAAATGCGCCAGGTGCCGTTCAGGTCATGGAAGGATTGTTCATGGGTGGCGATTTTGATTGGTTGAAATCAGCCGTTGATCTTGGTGCAATCAAAGAATCAGAGTTGCGTTTTTTCATCGGCTATGCCGGGTGGACTCCTGGGCAACTTGAAGAAGAAATCAAGAGTCACTCATGGTTTGTGACAGAAACTTCCATTGCGAACATAATGGATACCACGGTGGATGAAGAGTCATTTTGGAAACAGTTGATTGAGGGAATGGGCAAGGGATATGGCCACATAGCAAACGCACCGTCGGATCCATCCTTGAACTGAAGCGACTTGCCCCCGTTGAGGCTTACCATTCAATCAAAACGCGATAGCCCGAGTGATTTCTTAGGTTGAGTGCACTGCCATCCGCAAACAAAAGGTACTGTCCTTTGATGCCAACCAACCGACCTGAGACCTCTGGAATTTTGTCCAACCGAATGCTTTTAATCTTCTCCGGATAAAATGTCACGGGATAAGTAAAGGCCAACGGCTCGCTGGTTTCGTCAAAGAAACTCTCATAAGCTTCTCCTAAGGCATCGAAGCATTCTTCCCTCCAAGATTCGAGTGCCGATATATCCGCATCTACGAATTGCAACATTTTACGGTAATTCGTCTTATCCGTCATGATTGACTTCAATAAAACCTCCAATTCACCTGCAAGCTGACGATACGGCACATCGGCAATTACGATAGCACCAACGGCACCCTGATCGTGCCAACGATAAGGACGATTGGCGGATCTGGTTACTCCAACCTTGAACCCGCTTGTTTGGCTAACGTATACACAATGTGGCTGATTGTGGTGGGCCTGCTCCCAAGCAAAATCGCGCAAGGCTACGCCTTCGTGTATCCTGCTCAATTCTGGACGTAAGACGCTTTCCACGGCAGAGGGAGCCTTGATCCATGCGTTGTAACCCATTCCATCCCCAAATGCCTTTGGAATGACCTTGCCAGTGACCGTGCAATGAATTTCATTTTGATAATGAATCGAAACCTCCTTGCCAATTAACTCGGTGATGTCGAGTGGAGGCATTTCCTTCAAAACATCTGCCCCAATTAAAGAATAGTGAACATTTGCGGAGGGTTGAGCTCCGCTGAGTGTTGCCATCTTTCGAAGGTTCCCGAGCCATTTCATGCTACAAATTTACAAACGGCCTTGTTTTGAATGTTGATGATTTATCGGAAAAGTGATCGAAAATCCTTATCTTGCGTTTACGAATAAATTCACACACATGAAACATATTTTACTCTTGGTCGGGCTAACATTTAGCTTTTCTGCCATTGCTCAAACACTCTATGAAGAAGGATTTGAAGGCTTCTCTGCTGGAGATTATATCTCATCAAGCGATGTTTGGATCACATGGGCTGGTGGTGATGAAACTGCTGAAGACGCTCAAGTTTCTATGGACCAGGCTCATGAAGGCATGCACTCACTTCATCTTTTTGCTGATGTTGCCACAGGCGGTCCTATGGATGTCGTACTTACGGCAGGGCTAGATGGTGGTGTATACGAAGCTTCATTCTGGATGTACATTCCTGACGGATCATCAGGCTATTACAATGTCCAGGAAGACGTCGCCCCTGGAGTTGGCTGGGCATTGGATGTAACCTTCGCATTCTCCGGAGATTTCCAAGTTGTAGCAGACGCAGTCACAGTTGGTGGTGGCACGTTCCCTTTGGACCAATGGTTCGAGGTCCATCACTTAATTGACATGGATAATGATGTGATCACATTGACAATTGATGGTGTTACGGGTGAACCGTTCCCATTTGACTCTCCCTTTGGTGGTATAAACTTCTTTGGCTACGGTGACGGACAAACCATTGGAAACTATTACGTCGATGATA
>DCPZ01000052.1:0-291 GCA_002323795.1 Flavobacteriales bacterium UBA1531
CAGCGTGCTTACATTTATGAACAGGGTCAGGGAGCATCTCTCGGTTTTAAGCGGTTAGATTCATGTGGCGAAGACGTGTCTACTGGACTGCTCAGCCGTTTGTGGTAGATTTTAGACAGAGGAAACACTGAGCTGGAGATAATACATATATCTCAGCGAAAAGAATGGATGCCGCAGGCCATATCATCATCGGCCTGATCGATCGGATCACTCCCAAGCCTTTCGCTAACTGAATGGGTCACTTATAGGCAATCCGCCCAACACTCAAAGCTATGCGAGCGCGGTGATATT
>DCPZ01000052.1:474-5065 GCA_002323795.1 Flavobacteriales bacterium UBA1531
TAAGTGTTTCATTTGGTCGGTTTTGCACATACAATATACAAATAGACGCCTGCACAACCGTTAACAATACAAATTGTGAGCGTTCGCACCTTGTGCGCATGGATTCATACACCTTGTTTGGTAAAGCTATGCGAGCGCGGTGATATTAAGCTCATGCAAGTTAGCAGGTGATATCACTGAAATAATTCTTTATAAATGATTTAGTGATAATTTCATTATATTAGTAACAGCTAAAATTGACTGTGATGCGAAACAAACTGATGACCCTTTGTATGGCGATGTGCTGCCTATGCTTTGAGGTGATTGCTCAAAATCTGCCTAATTACGTTTCTTCTGACGGCCTAATGGGCTGGTACGCAATGGACGGCAATGCACTTGACTTCAGCAGTAATCAGAGCAACGGCAGTTTAGATGGGGCTGTTGCGGGGGGCAATCGCTTGGGCCAAACTGATGCTGCGTTAATGTTCGGAATGGGAGCTAGCGAATCCATAAGCCGAATGATTCTGCCTGGATTGGTCACTGATGTATCAAACTCTTTTTCTGTTTCATTTTGGGGCAAACCTGCCGAGAGCGTGATTTTCCCAATTCAAGGCCAAACCGGCAATGAAATCCCCCCAAACGGACAGGTAGCCATTCATGCGATTCATGGCACTCATTTCGGTCCAGATTCTGCTCATGCTGGCTTTGGCTTGGCCCTTGCAACAAATGGCTTGTCACTCATTGAACACTCTGATAATTGGCATACGGCACCCATTGTTCTTCAAGAGGACTTGTCGGATTGGCATCATTATGTCGTTGTTTACGCCGATGGAGTTTCCTCTGTATACATTGATGGTACTTGGGCTGCCACGGGTGGGGAGTCAGATCGCTCCATTCACATCTCTTTTGGAACAGACCCCTGGTATCCCTCTGGCGGGATTGGTCATGGTTACGAAAATAGAAGATACTTCGGTCAACTCGATGATATGGGGTTTTGGAGTCGGTCTTTGTCTGAAATGGAGATTAATTCACTTTTCCTTGAACAGCTTTTGATCCCTGGCTGCACGGATGAGAGTGCTTGTAACCATACATCCGATGCTTCGTTTCAAGATGATTCATGCATCTACCCACCAGAGGGAATAGCCGATTGTGAGACGGGCGGCGTTTTCTGTGGCGACGGCACGATTTGGGACGCGAACATTCAAGCGTGCGTCGTTTCCGAATTTTGCCAAGAAGATCTGGACGGCGATGGCGTCATTGGAATCAACGACCTGATGCAGTTGCTTTCATCCTTTGGAACGATGTGTCCGATTTGGATGTGCGGCAATCCTGTCAACTACCATGGCTACGACTACGCCACAGTGCAGATTGGTGAGCAGTGCTGGTTTGCCGAGAATTTGGGAACCGCATCCTATCGAAATGGAGATAGCATTCAGGGTGGATTCGATAACGAACAATGGGCTGCATTGACGGATCCAGGTCAAAGTGTATTGGACAACCTAGAAGCCAATGCACTCATTTACGGCCGGTTTTATAATTGGTTTGCGGCAAACGATGAAAGGCAACTTTGTCCTAGCGATTGGCACATACCTACCCACACAGAATGGAATGTGTTGACAGATAACCTGGGAGGTGTGGAGGTCACCGGCGGCTTGCTTAAGTCATCTCCCAACGATGAACTCCAATGGAATGGCACAAATGCGGTTGGCTTTAGCGCCCTTCCTAATGGGTATAGAAACAACGACGATGGCGAATTTTTAGATTTTGGAGTAACAACAATTTTTTGGGCCTCAACTGAAGCAGGAGCATCTTCATGGTACAGGATGCTGCAATCGTATACGGATTGGATTTTGTCATATTCCAATGGGTATTTTTCCAATGGCTATTCCATCCGTTGCCTCAAAGACACCGAAGAATGAAAAAGCTACTGATCCTATTGTTTGCCATTGCGTTGGGGTCGAACCTCAGTGCGCAAGTTCCTAATTACGTTTCAACCGACGGGTTGGTCGCGTGGTATCCATTCAACGGAAATGCGAACGATGAGAGTGGGAATCAATTCGATGGCACGCCTTTGAATGTCATGTGGGGTCAGAATCGATTTGGAGAGCCTGATGCAGCTCTCGACCTTTCTGCAATCTCGGATGATTACGTTGACTTGCCGGCAGCGGTGGATTCAATTTTCACATCTGTCATCACTGTTGCGTGCTGGGTGAATTATCCCGCAACAGGGGGTCAAACCATCTTTCGAAGTGGTGCTACACCAGGTTTGTATGATAATTTTCAAGTGACTGTTTGGGACCAAGCCTCCTCAGGGAACATGACGCTGCGCCTGTATTCAGAGAACAGCTCCTACGCTTCTTATGCCTATGAAGACGATGAGGACTGGAAGCACTTGGTGATGACACTTGACGACGATTCTGCACAGATGTTTGTGAATGGCATGCTGGTCCATGAGAGCAGCGTAATGTCATTTGTGAATTCGCCTGGAATTTTCAGATTAGGACAATCCATGTTCTCGAATCCATACAATTACATAGGGCAAATTGATGATTTCGGGATTTGGAATCGTGCACTTGAGCTTCATGAAGTTTGGGGTTTGTACAATGGGACGGCGCCTGCAATGGGCTGTTTGGATGAAGGTGCCTGCAACTTCGATGCGGAGGCAGAATTTGAGGATGAAGATTCGTGTTTGTATGAAGATGCAATTGGGCTTTGTGGTGGTGATTGTGAGGTCGATGAGAATGAAAATGGCCTTTGTGATAGCATTGAATTCGGTCCTTGTGAAGGCTTATCGAGTTATACGTACAATGGCTACACCTATCCTGTCGTGGCCATAGGTTCTCATTGTTGGTTTCAAGAAAACTTGCGTTCTGAGACATTTAGGAATGGACAAGAAATTCCATATTTTGAAGAAAACTCCGCTGGTTGGAACAGCCAGTCATTGCCTCGTCGAGGCAAATACAACGATAGCGACTCACTGGCCAACATTGCCGGTTTAATTTATAACTACTCAGCGGTAGTGGATGCCAGTGAACTGTGTCCCACCGGTTGGCACGTGCCGATTTCTACAGACTTCAATGGTCTAATGGATTCACTGGGCAACGGCTCAGCTCAATACAGAGCTGAAGGTCTTGCAAGCGAAGGAACAGGATACTGGGAGGTCGAAATTGAAGGGACGGATGAAACGGGTATGTCTATTCAACCCTTTGGATCGCGCGGTTATTTGGGAGGAGATAATAGTTGGAGTCTAGGCACCTCACTTTGGTGTGCGAGCACGGGGCTGCCGCAGAGTGGTGAAGGATGGAACTTCAATCAATATTCAGTCACGAGCAATCTTGTCTTGCGTGCGAGAGGCAGGTACGTCCGTTGTGTGAAGGGAGAATTTGCATTTGGTTGCACAAATCCCGACTTCTCTGAGTATGATAATGGCGCAGAAATTGACGATGGTTCTTGCGCGAGTTTGTTCGGTTGCATCGATGATTCTGCATGCAACTTTAATCCGGAAGCCATTGCGGACGACGGGCTATGTATTTACAATGATGCAGATGATGACGGCATATGCGATGATCAAGACGATTGCATTGGCCAAGTGGATGCGTGTGGAATATGCAACGGTCCGGGAGAGGTTTATGAATGCGGATGTTTTGATCCACCTCTGGAACCTATAGGGTGCAGCTGTGGCGATATTCCAGAAGGCGACTGTGACTGCGACGGAAATCAATTGGATGCGCTAGGCATTTGCGGTGGGTGGTGTGAATCAGACGCCAATGGTGATGGGATTTGTGATTGTGTTGAGGCCGATCCAGAAGGTGCTTGCGGCTGTGATATCTATGAAGATGATCTCGGAGAATGCGGTGGGAATGTTTTTTATGGCTGCACCTATGCTTTCGCTGTGAATTTCGCTGTGAATGCAACGGTTGATGATGGCAGCTGTGCTTTGTCCGGTTGCACCCACCCGGTGGCGATCAATTACAACCCATTGGCTGAAATAGAAGACGCGAGTTGCTTATTTGGTGGATGCACAGATTCAGTGGCCATCAACTATGGAGTCAACGCTGGAAGCTTGGGCTATGTGTTTACGGAGATCGAGCACAATGTCCCGTATCCATTGGATTATGGAATTGTTTTCACTCAAGTCTCGGACGATTGGCTCTCTGAGCCGGTTTTGATGGATTGGGAGTTTGAGCTGTTTGGTGTGGCGTACACTCAATTCCAAGTGAGTTCGAACGGCTATTTATTCTTTGATGATAGCGCAATGAGTTCGGGTTATTCTCCGTGGAACATTGACGGGCAGTTGCCGAGTGATGCATTGCCTTTTCCGGCCATTTTTGCCGTCTACAATGATATGGATCCTAGCACATGTGGTACCATTCATTACGGCATTGATGGAGAATCTCCACAAAGAAAGTGGGTGGTCAGTTGGAATGAGCTCTGTGTTTTTGGATTTGGAGGCACATGCCAAGATCAATTTGTAAGCGCACAACTCATCTTGCATGAAACTTCCAACGTGGTTGAGTTTCATGTGGTCAATCGCTTATCATGTTCGGGATGGAACGATGATGCACTCATCATTGGTATGCAAAATGAGAATGCTACCCTTGCTTACACAGCA
>DCPZ01000096.1 GCA_002323795.1 Flavobacteriales bacterium UBA1531
CCCGTTCCCGCTGAGAAAAACCCCCAAGCCAATAGTGCGATCATCAAGCCCGTCAGTGCAAACTGCGCGAGAAGCTCATGCAGCAAATACCGATTCATTTTAGGGAAGTGAATGCGCAAGTTCAACGCCTCGATATTTGCTTGGTACGGCGTTATTTCGAGGGCTTCTCGGAAACCATCGTCGTCGTCAAGCAATTTCACGGGCTGCCCATACCGATCAAAGACGGAGACAACGACCGGAATTTCGATGCCGTGTGCTGCCAGAATAACGGGGATGAGGCTATCGATCTGCAGGGCTTCTACTCGATTCAACATCCGGGATTCCGCTTCATCTAGGCTTGTTCCAAGAACAGATTGCGGCTGGAAAAGATTGTTGTCAGTGGTTTCGGAAATGCCCTCAAGATCGATTTGAAGCATGTCGGCGGAGGGCCGCGTGAGCATTTCAGAAATCTGATTCAGCGAGTGCTGGACGTTATCATCAAAAATTTGCTGCCGCATCTTTACTGAAGAACGCAACCAGACAATTTGCACCGTGCTCATTGTGACCAGGGCAAATACCATTGCACCAGCGAACCACGGAAAGACAAACGGTTTCTTTTTTTTCATCGTGTTAGGGTAAAGTTACACTGACCTGCCTCCAAGATGCCTCCGAAACGAAAATTCAACAACCCTTAACACTTCTCAACGGTAACTTTTTGATGCAGTGTTCAATTTTCGAACCAGTCGAATGCGGGGATAAGGTTTATTTGACCTGCCTTTGCTTCAATGTGCCAAGTGAAACCCTTACATTTACTATCCGCTTAAGTCCAAACCATGATTCCTGCTCAAACCGTAGATTTGGTGATGCAGACCGCCTTGATTGAAGAGGTGGTTGGCGATTATGTGGAGCTCAAAAAATCGGGCAGTTCATTCCGCGGGTTGAGCCCATTCACGAACGAAAAGACACCATCTTTTTATGTTTTGCCCGAGAAGGGCATTTTCAAGTGTTTTTCCAGTGGAAAAGGAGGAAGTGTGGTAACTTTTTTAATGGAATTGGAAAAATTGAGCTTTCCCGAAGCCATTAAGCAGCTGGCTCAGCGCTATGGGATTGAGATTCAAGAAGAGGAAGTGACTGCGGAGCAGCATCAAGCGCGAACGGAGCGAGAAAGCTTGTTGGCTTTGAACGCTTGGGCACAAAAGTGGCTTTCAGATCAAATGCATGAAACGGATGAAGGCAAGGCAATTGCGCTGTCTTATTTTGAGAGCCGTGGTTTCCGAAAGTCAGTTCTCGACGCCTTTAAAATTGGATACTGTCCCGATTCGTGGGACTCTATGAGCCAAGCGGCGCTGGATGCCGGTTATTCGAAGGAACGACTCATTGCGTTGGGCCTTGTCAAAGAGAAAGATGGAAAACCGTGGGATTTCTTCAAAGGGAGGGTCATGTTTCCCATCCGAGATGCCACGGGCCGAACCATAGCTTTTGGCGGACGGACGCTGCGGAGCGACAAAAAAATAGCGAAGTATTATAACAGTCCAGAGAGTCCCTTGTACCACAAGGGTAAGATTTTATTTGGGCTGCACTTGGCAAAACCGTCGATCACCAAAGAAGATCGGGTGCTCTTGGTCGAGGGCTACACCGATGTGATGGCATTGCATCAGGCGGGCATTGAGAACGTCGTCTCATCCAGTGGTACGGCATTGACGGTGGATCAAATCAAATTGATCAGACGTTACACGAAAAATGTGACCGTTTTGTTCGATGGTGACGATGCGGGTGTCCGTGCTTCCTTGCGCGGCACTGATTTGTTGCTGGCTGAAGGGTTAAATGTTCAAGTGGTGTTATTTCCAGACGGGGACGACCCTGATAGTTTCAGTAAGAAAGTTCCATCAGAAACCTTGGAAAGGCATATCCGGGAGGAAGCCAAGGACTTTGTGGCATTCAAGTTGGAATTGCTCTCGCGCGAAGCGGGAGACGATCCGGTGCTCAAATCTGAGATGATCCATAGCATCATTGAGTCCATTGCGGCGATTCCCGATGGTATTCAGCAGGGCGTTTATCTGAAGTTGACTGCGAGTGAACTGTCCATGTCCGAGGATTTGTTGCAGCTCGAACTGAATAAAATTCAGCGTCAGCGACTGCTGGACCAACAAAAAGCTGAGAAACGAGAAGCCTTTCGTCAACGACAAGGATTGGACTCAGGCGCTCCATCAATTGCTCCTCCAAACCTTCAAGTGCCCGCAGATTGGAGCCAGCAGTTCTCAATTCAAGAGGAACGAGGTCAAGCCGTTGACCATGACCCATTGATTGCGCACCGGAATGTTCTGGAAGACGACTTGATTCGGCTGCTATTGCTTTATGGGTCAGAAAGGATTCAGATTGAGGAGGAAACTCAGGATGAGACTGAAAAGGCAGAACTTGTCAATATTACCTTTGTAGAGTTTGCAGCGCATCATTTTGAGGGATTAGAAGTGAATTTTCATCAGGATGTGTGCCAGTCCATTTGGAAGATTTTTGAAAAGGCTCAGGAAGAACAAGAAATTCCTGAAATGGATCAGTTTCTAAAACATGAAGACCCAAGCCTTCAGTCTTTTGTTGCTGACGCATTGGTTCAAAAGGATAAGGTCAGTGAGCGATGGGGAGAGGTGCATCAGATTTTTCCTGCGCGAGAAGTTGATCATTTGAAGAAAGCTTTAATGGATGCATTGCATCATTTGAAATTGAACCAGAACCGCCAAGAAAGCCGAGACATGCAGGTGAAGTTAGAGGGGCTGACAGAGGCCATCAACAATGGGGAGGAGGCAGCAATTTCAGGGTTGAGAGAGTTGCTCGA
>DCPZ01000016.1:0-1303 GCA_002323795.1 Flavobacteriales bacterium UBA1531
GCCCCGTAGTTCAATGGATAGAATAGAAGTTTCCTAAACTTTAGATCCGAGTTCGATTCTCGGCGGGGCTACCAATGCCTTGGTCATCATCAGGTTAAATTTGAGGAGCCTCGCGCTTCTCGGCCAATTTGGCCTTGATTTGTTCAGCTTTCTCTTCTGTGATGTCGTAATTTTTCATAATCAAAATGGCTCCCAGAACCCCTGCAATGGGAAGAATCGAGTAGAACGAGCGCATCCCCGTTATCGCGGATTCAGTTACATCGTTGGCATCAAACCCAACAACGGAGAGGATGAAACCGCCGAGCAGCGCAGCGATACCATAACCGAGTTTCACCATCCACCAATAAACTGCTCCAAGCACACCTTCGCGTCTTTTGCCCGTTTGCAATTCATCCAAATCGCAGACATCGGCTGTCATGCTCATCATGATGGTAAACAAGCTTCCAATCCCAAAGGAGTGGAAGGGCAGCGCATAGAGAAACAAGTGCGGTTTGCCGGGAACAAATAAGAACCAGAAGAGGATGTATCCGATGATTGAAATCAGCTGGGAAACGATGAATGCCTTCTTCTTTCCCATGCGCTTGGACATTTGCGCAACCGCCGGAATCACGAGGAAGGTGGTGACCAACGCCCCCACAGAACCATGCAAAGCCGGCCAGACTCCCGCGCTCGCGGGATCGCTGTTGAACAAATAGTGCACAATGATCAGGAACGTGTAAGCGGCAATCACATTGAACGAATTGAAAATCAAAAAGGTCGCTCCCGCGATTTGCCGGAATTGCTTGATGCGGAAAGCTTGGAATGCGGAGACGAAGATGTCCTTCACACTTCGAATCACTTGTGCCGCGCTAATGGGAACAAAGTCCGTTCGGTCCAATGTGGACTTGCTTTTGATGAAAATGGCCGGAATCAGCGCGAATATGGTGCACGGAATGGCCACCCAAATGGAAAGATCTCTCACGCCCTGAGCGGCGCCCTCTGGAAACCACGCAGGATCGTATAGAATCACCCAAAACCAAGGAGCGATCACCCAGGCCCACTGACCAATGAACTGAGCAATGGCCATGATCTGTGTTCGCTCGTGAAAGTCTTCACTGATTTCATACCCCATGGCCACGTATGGGACACTGAATATGGTCAGTCCGAGGTAGAATACAAGCGACCAACCGAGGAAATAGATGAAATTGTAGAGCAGACCATCTCCTTCGTAAAGCTGCCACATGGCTACGTAGGCAAGCCCCATCAAGATCGCTCCGATGAAAACGTATTGCCGCCGTCTGCCCCATTTTGAGCGCGTATTGTC
>DCPZ01000016.1:1689-47596 GCA_002323795.1 Flavobacteriales bacterium UBA1531
ACCCCCCAAAGAAGGGCGGCAAAACCGAGGTCTTGAACCAAAACAATAATGAATACACCGAGTGCAGCTGGAAACATTTGGTTGGCCAGCATGCCGAAGCCAAATGCGACTTTTTGGCCCATTGACACGGCATGTGTTGATGGCGATATCGAGTTTTCCATGGCTTTAGTGATTTGAGAGTTTGTGAGGCGCTTAATATAATCGTTTGAATGGCTTCTAAATCAATGCGAAAAGGCTATTTCACTCGCGATTACCGTTCGGATTTACGGTATGCATCGTAATGCGACTTCACGATCCAGTAGGCCTCTTTTTTATTTCGATGGATGTCCACAAGCCCCCAATATTCTTCATTGGCCGTCGCATCATACGGAACGCCGCTGCTTCCGGGTGCCCAGCCGCCAACATCTTGCTGCTCGGGTTCCCCCGCTTTCCACCAACCATCGGTAAATGAAAAGATCGATACCCCTGCGACTTGCGAAGAATCGGTTAGAATGTGATCGAGTAAATTTTGCGTGGCATCTGCTTGGGCTCGCTGATTTTCACCTTGTGCGTATCCCAATTGACCGACCGCCATGTAACTGTCCGCGCCAAGCTCAGAGAAATATACCGGTTTGTCGCTGAGTTGAGCAAAATCGGCAAGCGCCGTGTGGGATTCATCCCAGCGGTAAACATTCAATCCCCAGATGTCAATGCAAGCAAGCGCATTGATCAAATCCGCGTCTGGAACTTCACCATGTGCCGTACCAACAGGGTGATTGGGGTCTTCCGTGTGAATCGCGTCGGCAGCTTCTCGAAGGGTGGTGTACCAAACATCCAACGATCCTTCAAACCACTCCGGGTGGAAGTTGTACTCATTTCCCAGTTCCCAGAAGAGGATGGCAGGGTGCGACTTGAATGATTTGATGTAATCCAAGTAGGTTCCCGATTGCAAATCGTAAACACCATCTTGGTTGTATCCAAAACCGATGATCACGGACAATCCGGCTTGACTGATTGCGTCCAATGCGGATTTCGAAGTGATCGGTTCGTAAACGCGAATGGTGTTTACGCCCATCGCCTTCATGATGCGTAAATCCTGCGCGAGCAACTCGAAGCTGCGTGTATCGCGACCGATGGCAACGGGATGATAGCAAACACCCTTGATGAAATGAGGGCCGTCTGATGTCAGGAGTCCCCCATTTTCAGCCCAAACTCGTCCACCTGATTCGGACATACAGGATGACACACCGAGCCAAAGCAAGAATGCGATGAATGTGAATGGCAGGCGATTTTTGCTAAGTTGCATGGGATCTGATTTACGCAAGCATCAGGAAATGACCGTGAGTTGCATGACCTCGTGCGACCGGCGGAATATTGTGCTGCTCAGCTTTCGGGGCACGACTGAGCCTTCGATGCGTTCGGTGCGCCCATCGGTCATCATAATTTCAATTTCGGCTTTGCCTCCTCGTTTGTACACGACCGGTACTTGGCATACGGTGTAGGCCAAACTTTCTGCAGTCAACTCGATGTTTTGCCAACGTTGTTGGACATCCACATACTCAAAGGTTGCCGGTTCGGTCAAAAATTCTTCGCGATGCATCATGGCCCGATCGAAATGAAGTTGACCGGAGGAAACGCGAACTCCCAACTCTCCAAAACGACAAAGCAGGTCCTCTTTCACTTGCCCTGTCATGCCCGGTTGCTGTGCGCCTTTTCCGCCCGGCGTGTGAGAATAAGGGTCGGTTGGGAATGCGCCATAAAGTTCTGGAGACTTGTGCGCGCCGATGCCCGCATTGATCTCGAAATAGTGATTGAATAGCTGTCCAACTACCTCAGGAGATTTCGTTTGTTCCAAGGCATCCTTGGTCACTTCGAATGCTGCAAGTCGGAGCTTGGAAACCATGTGCCAATAGATGGACCCCAGTCCTTCATACCCAAAGAAGGTTCCAGAGCGGCCGGTGAAGGACTTGTGGTTGAAGATGCCTTCGTAAATCGCTTCAATTTGCTTTTGATCCGAAGCCACTAAGTTGTCATATTGGCTGGGCAATGCACGGAGTGCTGCGCGCAATGAGTTGACATTGTTGTGATTACCATTGAAATGGAATGTGCCCAAGCAATCTTTGGTTACAATGTCAGCATTCCCATCTTCAACCAGTTGGGTCAAGAGCGTCGAACCTGCTAATACGGACGGATCGATGTTATTCTTATCCAGGAACCGCGGCAATGATTTATTGGGGTACAGCACGTAGCTGTATTGATCATCGCGAAAGAGTGCACTCGCTTTCAGCGCATCCAAAACCTCGAGGCTTTCCGTTGAATCCAAAAGGCCTGAGCTGAGGACCGCAACTTGGCCTTCAAGCATCTCAGGCAATTCGGTGATCTCGATGCCGCCGTTGGGCTCAAGGGTCATCAGGTTGTAGGCGTGGTACAGACCGTCGTTTCGCTTGTTGGCTTTGATGGAGTGTTCCAAGTGGTCCAACGCCACGTCGACGAACGTTGCAAGGTCAGACAACTTCAAAGGGGATTTTTGACCCGAAAAATCTTCATTGTAAATTTTTTGACGGTAATCGCTTGCCGCCATGCCCAACCCGTCGAGGATGGATCGTCGCTGAGCATTGGAGATGCGGTCTGAAGTCAAGGAACGGTATTCAGAGAGCGTGGCATTCATGCCGTTGAAGCATGTGAGCAATTCGTCTGAAATCATCGTCTCTTGATGTGTCGTTGTGGACAACAAATCCTTGAAGTAAACCAAGAAACGGCGCAAATAATAGAGCGTAACCATGGACACCCCGTTGCCGACCAAGGCGTTGTTTGCATCGTTCCACTCGGGACGCTGTGTGTTCATCCAAATCCCTCCTTCGGGGATGAAATTGGCAACTTTGGCGAGCATTGTCGCCATGATTTTCTCGATGAAATTGACCTTGTAAATAAAAACATGAGACTCCCGAAGAAGCGCTCCGTCACCGCCGATTTCCGCTTTCTTGAGTTCAATTTTTTCTTCCCGCTCGTGATCGAAATCAATGGTGTTTTTGGGATCTTCCAACAGCGCGTCATAGGGCTTGATTCGGTAGGGAACGTTGGCGTAAACAAACGAATCATTGTGGAAGTATTCTTCTAGCTTTTCGGGATAATAGGCCCGCAAAAACTCAAGGAATTTGAGCAAATAAATGATCTGATGATCGCCCCAGTAGCCAATGTATGACCAAGGATTGTCTGGTTCAATGGACTCCCATTCGAAACCGTCTTTGAAGACGCGGTAGGGGTTGTATCCGTCGAAGGTGGTGGCATTGAGAAACTTGAAAATCATTCCCTCAATGAATTCAGGGTAGGCATGGACCAAGGCCTCCCAATTTTGGAAGATATCGCGCCAATTTCCCTGGTAGTCAAGAACCTTTGATCCGTCGTCTTCATTGCGAAGGTTGATCGAAAAGCGATTCCATGGACGGCTCGGATCACCATGGCGCCGGCTGAACTTCAGCGGCAAATACTCCGCAGACAGTCGCTTGAAATTGAGGTCATCGTCTTGTTTTGTCTGTTCTTGAAGGAAAGTCAAATCAAACTTTTCGGGCCAAGCGGTCATCATTTCAGACTTCTGTAAGAAGACGTTGTGATTGGCGCTGTCGATGTAAGCCATGAAGTCTGCGCGTTCAATGGCATAATTATGATCGAAAATTCCGCCACGCATGATGTTGAACATGGTGTTGGCAAAGTGTCGAATGTTTCGGCGGCGATCGGCCGTCAGTTGCAATCCATCGCTGCCCGCCACAAGCGCCATGAGACGCTTGGATCCTTCTTCCACGTCTTGGAGCACACGCTTCTTTAATGCGTCAGGAGATTGAAGGTCTTCCTTCAAACGAATGACACCGCGAATGGATTGGCCTACATTCGCAACGATCATCCAGTCTTTGCTCTCCTTGGCGGCTAGTTCGAAGGAAGCTTGAATGAAATAAGCTCCGCGCTCCGCTTTGATGTCAGTCTCTGTGACGATGGAAGCACCGGTCTTAAATGCATGCAGTTGTTTCGAAGACAAGAGCACTTTGGGCGAATCAAATCCCAGTGACCAGGCAACGTTTGCTTTCAGGGATTCACTGGGTTCTGCCTTGTCGGAGATGATGGCGCTGAGCGCATAAATCCCAAGATTACCTTCTTCTAACTCGCATTTTTTGTAGGCGTCCACCAGATTGCTGCTTCCCCGCTGCAGTCCTTCCGGAACGCCATGAGGCAGCAGGTTCTGAACCCCATCGAGCAGACTCACCTTCCTTGACTTTGAAGCTGTGGATGTGAGTTGTGAATGCCGCATGAAACCGAAACGTTCAGTTGCTGCCCATTGGTAGCTAAAGGTCAAGCCGAGGTCGTGGTTTATCTCCTCAAAAATCACTTTGTTTCCGCATGCATTCTTGAACAGGTTGCGTTCAATGGAGTAAACCCCGGCATTCTGCTCTGAAAAAGGCTGCCAGAGCATGCGGCGGTCGTCGGACTCTACCAATATGATGGTTTTGCTACCCGTTGTTTCTGCAGATTCCGTGATCTTGTCATCCGTGTAATATGGGAATAATGCGAAGTCGCTGTTGACCCTTCCCGCAGACAGACCGCCATTGCTGGCCAGAAACATCCAATGATCGGAATGACTGACAATGCTCATGAAAAAGGGCCTCATCCGGTCGACGGTACTGATTTTGTAGTACGTTTCGCCGTCGATGGTGACTTCTTCTCCTGCAGTGGGTGTATTTGAAGTTTGAAAGGGCTGTAGACCCAGATATATTGGCGTGCTGTTCTGCTTTTCGCTCATTTCAACGTGATAGTTGGTTGTCGTGTGACCTTCAGCCCTGCTTGCATCCTAGCTACAGCCAACGGGGTCGAGTTGCTGTGCGTTTACAGCGAAGCGAAAATAAAGCGAGCGATTGGAATTCACCCCATTCCTTTAGAAGATGCGTGACTAATTCTACTCTCCTTGCGCCAGATTAGGACGTTTTAACGATACCAAACGGGACTGCTGATCCCCACCCAATCTTCAATGGAGAAACGAAAAAAGGGAGCTGCAAGGCTCCCTTTTTCTCTTCCCTTTAAGGCATTGTTAGTCTTCAACGCAACGCACACTGCATCCGGTAACCGACCAATAAGAGCCACTGGCCATTTGCTCTGTTGAATTGCCGAGCTGCCGATAATTTGCGCTGACAGGCGATGCTTCGGTCTCAGAGGAACTCCAATAAGCTCCGAATACGTTGTAGCTGTAGAAATTGCCATCTGGCCAGGCGTGACCTCCGCCAATTCCCTTAAAACCATAGAGATCTTCACCGTTGCCATTGCCTGACCACCCTTCGGTTGATTTGAGTGCAGCTCCCATCCGTTCACCTTGGCCAGCAGCGTACAGGAATGATTCCATCTCAACCCAATCGAGTTCTGTTGGTACGTGCCAACCGGTTGGGCAAATTCCGCCATTCAGCGTTGTTGTTGCCGCAAATCCATTGTAAAGGTGTCCGTAGTTGTTGTAGATGAACTCGCTGTTGTTGTAATTGGTTCGAGCAGGCGTCGCCAGGTTGGGGAAGTCGCTACCGTCTTCGTAAGGGATCTCTGAGCCATCTCGGAAGACGGTGGTTCGGAGGTTTTCAGCAAACCAGCATTGTCCGCCAATTGCCACTATTGGGTAGCTGTACGAGTCAAACGTGATGGTTGATTCGCAATCTGCTGTGCTCACAGAGGGGTCGTAAATGCAGCCGCCATCGTCAGATTCTGCTGAAGCATCATAGTTCAACGCACTTGGGTCAGTGCACCCTGAACAGGATTCATAGTCGCACGAACCATCATCTACAATCGCGTCGGCGTCATAATTGCATGCATTCGGGTAGGTGCAACCTTCTTCTTTTTTGCAACTGGAAAGGCCCACAAAAAAGGCCATCAATAGAAACAGGGGGAGTTTTTTCATCGCCGAAAAGTAGCCCCCCCCCGCGAAATTTCCCAAAAAATCAAACGTTGATTGCAGGGCATCCTTTTGGCCAATGGGCATGGGCCGATGCGGTCGTTTTGAACCCAATGTGCGTTTTGGGTATTTTTGGATTGAAATCGAAACCGTTCTGCGGATGAAGCTGAAGTCTGAACCAATGCTTTCCATTTTTCCTTACCAAGTTGAATTCAAAGACGCGTTTTTTGAATTAAATGCAGAATGGCTGGAAGCTTATTTTCTCATCGAACCGTACGATTTGAAGGTGCTGAGCAATCCTCAAGAAATGGTATTGGATCGTGGAGGGGAGATTTATTTTGGGGCCATCGATGGGGAGGTCGTCGCCACTTTCGCTTTGACTCCAACTGCGGACGATTCGATTGAACTGAACAAGATGGCCGTTCGTAAAGACCAGCGAGGTTTGGGAATAGGCAATCAACTGATGGATTATATCCTGAGGCGATGCAAAGCGCGTGGCGCTCACACTTTGGAGCTATACTCCAACACCAAGCTTGAAAGTGCGCTGCATTTGTACCGGAAGTGCGGTTTTGTGGAAATTCCACTCCCGGAGGATTGTGTTTACGATCGAGCCAATATCCGAATGGAGTTGTCGCTTTCTCAGGGCCCTTGAAAAGCAGCTCTATTGTTGCCAAGGATTTCCAGAAGCTCATCGCGGGACATCTAGTCCGTGTCGCAAGAATAATCGGCATCGATCGCGGCCCCGAGCTTAGCAACAGCGCTGAGGGCAATGAAGCACGTGATACAGAAGCACCCGAATGGAGCGCTGCAGCGGCATAGCCAACCGAATAAATTCCTTGTATTCGGGGGTAGCTTTGTGATTTTTCAAGGCCAAAGCAGTAGATTCGGAGAAATCAAACTCCCTACTTATGAATGTTTTTCAATCGAGTTTTGCGCCAATCATCGCGGCTATTGGCTTAACCTTTGCGGGTTGCAACACACCTACCGACACGAAGGCTGATGTGTCTGCGATTTTTGATGCCAATGCAGCTAAAATTGCGCATGTTTTCGCAGATTTTCAGGCAGAGGATGAGCACTTTTTCACCCATTTCGCAGAAGATGCTTTTTGGGCCGGTACAAGTTTGAATTCTCCGGACTCAATTCCTCTAGCAGACGTTTCTCCCATGTATCGTGAGCTATGGGGGAAGTATGATTACAAGTTGACGTCAGAGCCGAACTTTTTGCCAGGCGTTAATCCGAATTCCAAAGAAACGGACGGTTCCGTTCGAGGCTATTTCAGATGGAACATCACGAAGACAGCGACGGATAGCACCGAGGCTAAATCGGTCGATATCAAAATTTACGAATCGTTTGACTTCAACGCCGAAGGTAAAATAGCTTGGACACAAGTCTATGGCAATCTTCAGTCGGCCTACGCTTCGCTGGAGCAGCAATAAAAAGCGGTTTATACTAGTTTTGCAAAGCCTGCATCAGGCGCTTTTTGGCGACTGGCAATGCGGCTTCTCGCAGTGGAAATGTGTAGCTCATTCTGGCTAAAAAAACAGCGGGATTTGGCCAGTCTGGAAATTCCTTTGTGAGCCTGACTTTCATGTGTTCAAAAGTCTCATTCAATGACTTTTTGACGCGCTCGACCGGATGTGTTTTTAAGCGCACATGCGGCTCATCATCGATGATGATGTTGGACTTTGAGAAGCGGTAATTGTTGACCGTTTTGAGGCTTTCATCGTACACGAACAGATAGCCTTCATCGCGGTACAAAGGTTGGATTCCTAAGGGCTCGAGGTACAGGTGATCTTCGACGATTTCGTAAAGATTCCGCCCATTGGCGATGGCTTTTTCGATTTGAGGAATCGCAAAGTTGAGCACTTCGTCAAGGTAGCTTTGCAATTCGGGATGTGCCGTGAAGTGTTCGTAAATCATGCGGCGGCTGGCGAAGTTGAGTCCTTTGAGGGAGCCGCGTAGTTTTTGATGCCAGTGTTTTTGATCGGTTTGAAACGATTGCAATGCCCGATGTTGCTCGACGAGGTTGCCCAATCCGGGGTAAATTTTGACTTTGCGAAAATCGCGTTCAACGTGTTTTAGCCAAGCCAGCAGGATGTACCGTTTGTACTCGGCATCCAGCACGCCACCGGTCAGCCAATCGGAAGGAAGTTCACGTTGCATCATTCTTTAATTTACGAAAAATAGAAATACAAAAAGCAGTGAAGGCCATATTCTCGACAGTGAATGCAGTACTTTTAAGTCATGAAACCACTACAAGACTGGGGGCTTCTAATCTTGCGATTGGGAACGGGAGGCTTGATGTTGCCCCATGGCTGGTCCAAATTGGAGCGACTCATTGAAGGCCTGAGTTCCGAAGACGGGGTTCAGTTTTACGATTGGCTTGGAATCGGTTCTACCGCGTCATTGGTGCTCACAGTTGTTGGCGAATTGATCGCACCGTTGATGGTGGTCATTGGTTGGAAGTCCCGATGGGGATCTGCACTTATGGCGATTACGATGGGCGTGGCGGCATTCATGGTTCACTGGGATGATCCACTATCGGACAAGGAGCACGCGCTTTTGTTTTTCATCCCAGCCTTGGCTTTGGCACTAACGGGACCGGGAAAATGGAGTCTGGACCGCAAATAGAGGCGGCTTCATATTTGCCGTTGTTCATCGTTTGATGAGCCTCTTTGTAACAGGCAACTTTTCAAATTTTTCAGGGCGCTCAGGCATCAACTGAACAGTGTAAACGCCACTGCTCAGAAACGTTACATCCAATGATTTTTGATGGATTTGTATGGGCATTGATCGGATGACTTTGCCTAAACCGTCGTAGATGTTCAACTTCCAATCACCTGGTTTGTCGAGTACGACATCAGGCATTCGCAGCTGCAGCAATGCATCAGCCGGATTGGGAAATAAATTCCATTCAAGCCCAAGCGACGCATCGTTTTCGTCCACATCGACCACCAACCATTCATTGCTGTAGACGCCGGGGCATCCGTCAAAATCTGCAACCAAAACAGAGTAAAGTCCCGCGCCTTCGAGGATGAGCATTGAATCAGTCTCTCCTGTGAGGATTTGCCCATCTAGGAACCACTGATAAACCGCATAGGGGTTGTCTAAGCTGAGCGCACCAAATTCGTATTCAGCTAATTCAGGAGCGAGCAGTGGCCAGCAGACGAGCATCGAATCACTGTTCCAGGGGCATCCGTAACTGTCCCAAGCCAAGACACTGTACCAGCCACTGTTTGCTGGATACCACAAATGGCCTTCCATGTCTTCAAGGGTGTCTAAAGCGATTCCGTTGCTATTCCAAATGTATTCGGTCAAACCGGCATCCGTTGACAGCCATTCTGGATCGCCGGAAGCGGTTGTGCTCAAATCCAATCCGAGGAATGCTTCGTCCGAGCAGTGCAAGAGGCTGTCACTTGAGGCGCTGCAGCCGAGTGCGGAAGTTCCAATGACGGAGTAAAACCCATTTTCCTCTGGAGCGTATTCGAATTCGGGGCTCGAGAGTATGAGGCTATCGCCCCACATCCAATTGTACTGCCCGAGGGAGGGGTTGGTGCATAATAAGGTGTCATCATCTAGCCAGAGCAGACCCACTTCTGGGCTGGAGTTGACCATGACCGTCGCGGAGTCCAATATATTGATGGCTTCTTGCAGTCCAATCGTTGCGACCGCGTAACTTGGATTGGCATTTAAGTCAATGGTTCCGGCTCCACTGGGAGTGAAGCTTGTCGAACCCAAACCGTCATCTCCGGCGAGAAAATCTTCATCGTAGAAAGCGATGGAATAAGGAGGGTTGGTTAAAACAATGGACAGTTCACTCCATGTGGCAGAATAACTTTCCTGCACCGTGCTTGAAGTGTAAATGTTAGACCCGTTGGCATCGGAAAGCACGAAATATGGATCTGGATCTGGAAAAAATCCGTCGTCCCAACCTCCGCCACCAGTAGAATTTAGTGTGATTTGAGTCAAAACTTGATCGGCAATGACGGTTTGCAGCACCACATCGTATGATCCTGTACCATTGAAGAGGATGCTGTCAATGCTTGAGGCGTCCGAGGTGATGCCGTTTCCGAAATCCCACCCGTATGTGGTGATTTGGTTCGGGCCACCAACAAGACTAGCCTCAAAACTGGCCCACAATGAATCGCAGCCATTGGTTGGTGAAAACACGAAAGTTCCTGTTCCGCCAGCGCCTTCCTCAACGACCAATACGTAGGCGAAAGACTCGTTGACCACTTGTTCAAGCCCAAAGGCCGAAGCCACAGCTGATATGCTGATGACCATATCGTACACACCGGCGAGCACTGGTTCGCCGCAGATGTTCGCGCAACCAGAGGTTTGACCGTTGGAAGGTTCGTAGACTGCGTCGGATTCGTCCAATGCAACTTCAAGTCCGAGCGGAACACCGGTGATTGCCGTAACGGTTACGCTGTTCAGCGAGGCGCTCACTCCAGAGCCTGGATCGATGACGTCGGCTGGCATGAAAAACGTTATGGTCTCTTCGTAAAACGTGCCAGTTGTTGCAGCAGGAAGGATCTCGGGACATATGGTCGGAAATCCATCGTCAGATGAACAGTCTGAAGCAGGAACGCAATCTGCGCACTGGCTGCTGGCGAATGAGCATAATGAAATGGCTGCAAACGTGAGAAAAAATCGAACGGCCATAGAGGTTAGGTAGGTATTGGTCTGAGGCCGGAAATTAAACAAAAGATTTCAGGTCCCATGCGGTGTGTTTATTGTTGCAGATTTTCTTTTGCAATCCTCCGCAATTGGCACCCGCAAAAGCACTGTTTTCGGCGCGATTTGGACGCATTAAAATCGCCATTTCTGCTGATTTTTGTAACAATAAATGGTTTTCTGAACACCGAATTGAACATCGAAATGTTGATAAGTGGAGTCCCTGTAAATCATCTGAAAACCTTGTAAAATCAAGCGTTTTAACACCTAAAGCGTTGTTCGAGCACAAAGATTTCAACAATTAAAAAGCACCCTTCGTCTACGAAAAAAAGCAATTCATTTTTAATATCGAGTGATTTGGCGTAAATTTGATTACTTAACTATCGTTACTCATGTCACACTTGATAAACCTCCTCGAGAGTTGCTGTACCCCACTGCGCAGAAGCGTATTGTCAGCTTCTCTCACAGCGATTGGAGTTTTTACTCTCTGCATAGCGGCCCCGGCCTCGTCCCTTGCCCAATCAGGCACGACGTACACAACTGTCGGGCTGGTTTCTATGACTCCTGTAAACTTTAGTGACGGTAGCACTTGGATCGGTGGTACAGCGCCAAGTGCCGGAGCTTCAGTTGTAATTACGAACAGAGTTGTGGACTTGGACGTGGACATTTCGTTAGCGGTTGTTAGTGTTGAGAATGGAGGGACTTTGAATTTGGGTTCACAGACTCTGACGGTCACGGATTACCTCAACAACAGCTCTGGTTATCTCAATGCAAATTCGTCAACAGTGGTTTTCAATTCCACACGTGCTGACAACAACAGCGGAGACCCAACTGTGGATGGCGCGACCGAGACGACATTTTACAATGTTGAAATCCCAGCGGGCTCAGTGGTCGACTTTGGAAGCGGTAACATTGGCCAAGGTGTACAGTCCGAGTGTCTCATTACTGGCACCCTATCCTTGGACGGTGGTGCAGTAGTCCTTTACCCGCCTTTCTACGAGGGGGCCTCTGTTTTGAAATACAATGACGACTACACGGTGAGCACGGAATGGACTGAAAATCAGACATCGGCCTCGACCAAAGGTGTTCCGACTCATGTCGAAATTGCCGACGGAGCGATCTTGTCGTTCGGAACGACATCAGACAATTATACTTGTGCCGGGAACATGACGGTTAACGGATCGGGATCCCTCAACATGGCCACCATGTCAGGAGACCTTACAGTTACCTCAGCCTTGACAGTGACAGGTGCTTCAGGCTCCATGGATATGTCAAGCATGACTGGAGACGTAATCGTCAACGGAAATTGCACCATTGGTGGTGTAGCTGGTCAATCGGTCACCCTCACGATGCCTTCGACTGAGGGCAAAGGAGCGCTCGATGTGAAAGGTGACCTCACCTTAGGCGAAAGCACATCCAATGCGCTTACCATCAGTGGAGATGAAGGCAACATCAGTTGTGCAGGTGACTTCACGCTGAATACGACGGGTTCAGAATTTGGAATGGTTGAATTTGATGGACTTGCAACCCAGCTTTTCGCAGGGAACAAAATCACCGTTGATTCGCTGGTGGTATCGAACAGCAAGGATTCCGACACAGCGACCAATGATGTTGTTTTTCAAGCAGACGTTGACATTACGCCTGGCGGCGTTTTCAATCCGCTCGATGGCACGGTCGATGTTGACGGCCCAATTAACAGCGAAACGTTTACAATGAATTCTGATGCAACCGGTACGGCGCGCATCGCAACCTTAGACAACACTGGGGGCGGTTCAAATGTCAACGGCGACATCACCTTTGAGCGGTATGTGCCTGCTGTGACGGATGGTGCATCTTGGTTGTCATTGGGTAATTATGTTGTCGGCGCGACACGTGGTGATTGGAACACCTCATTTGGGTCTGATTTCCACCTTGTTTTTCAATGGGATGAGACCCACACGGTGGATAATACGGATGCGAGCAACGGAGCAAATGCTTGGACAATTGTTAGTTCTGATGCAGCAACTCTTGAAGATTCGGAATTTGGATATGCGGTTTACACGAGCGCAAACTCAAGCCCTACAATTTCGGCAGCTGGAACGTACAATGCAAGCAGCGTCACAACGGCGTCACTGACGTTATCAAATGGCGCTCAGCAAGGAGGAGGCTGGCATGTTTTGACCAACCCATTTCCTTGCCCGATAGATGGAGGTCAATTCATCACAGAGAACAGTAACTTTTCGTCCTATGCTCAGTATGACAACAGCAACGACAACTTCACAACATACACTGCTGGATCTCCAAGCACCATCGATATAGGACAGTCTTTTTGGGTGCAAGTATCTTCAGCGGGAGCGGTGAGTTTTAATACTTCGCAACTTACTCATGGTTCAAACAGTTTTATTCGCGAGGTTGATTCTATCGAAGAGGCCTTCTTTGGTTTGAACGTAGCCCAAGAGGATGGAAAGTTTGGGAAGACATTCATACAGTTCCACCAGGAGAGCACACCAGGCTGGGAGTGGGAAATGGATGCTTCACACCGCCATTCCGGAAATAGTGCGAATCCAGAGATATACACCAAACTGGAAAACGGCCACAAGTTGAATATCAATAGCATGGGTTCGTTAGAGGATGGCATGAGTATTCCTTTCGTTGTGGAAAGCGGATCACAGGGGACAGTAATCATCTCAATGGATGAGGAATATGATTTGCCCGCGGGCACTTGTGCAGTGATCGAGGATTTAGAGACCGGTGAAGTAGCTGCTTTAGGCGGCGATCCGCTCGTCGTTGATTTGGATTCGAAGACGGCTTACGAGAATCGTTTCGTGATTAACTTCCTGAGCGCTCCTATTTTTGAAGCTTCTTCGAGTCACTGCGAAGGAGGGATACTGCACTTCAATGGAGAAGATGCAGAGCTTTGGGACGTAAGTTGGGAAATGACGGGAGGAGAATTGTCAGGCTCTGGTTGTGTAACGGGACTTGATGCAGGTAGCTATGATGTAGAAGCAACAGATCCATTTTCTCAGTGTGAAGTTCACTCGAATGTCACGATTTCTGAAGTTTGCATGGGAGACTTCAATTTGAATGGTGAGCGCGACATTACTGATTTGTTGATCTTACTGGTAGGTATCCAGCCTGTTGATAACTTTGAAGGTTCTTTCCCAGAGACGGATTGTGACTGCGATGGTGTCATGACGACTTTAGACCTACTAATGTTCTTACCACAATTCGGGTCTGGATGTGAGTAATGACAATTGAAACTGTAGATTGAAATGAAAAGCCTGAAATATCTCCTCTTCCTCATATCCATTGCTGCTTTCACACAGAACGAGTCTCTCGCGCAATGCGGAGGTTCATATGTTACGGATGGTGACGAAATTCCTTGCGGGGGTCAGAATCCGTGTTGTGTAGTATACAATGCATGCAACGGAACGAATTATCCTGGTTGTAATAACTACGATCCAGACTATTCAGCCACAGGAGGCTGCGACCTCAGCTGCACACCCATAGACAGCGGCGTGTTGTTTCTGCTGCTTGGAGGAGCAGCATTCGGTGGATTCATGATCATCCGTCGCAGGGAGCAAAATCTCCTGCCGATTCCAGCGAGGTAAGAAAATAAAATCTTATTGTAATGACAATTAGCCCGGCTCTCAGCCGGGCTAATTGCATTTACGGTGTTACCAATCGTAAGATTTCGAGGTTTTTTGATGCGGAACTTTTGGTTTGTAGTTCAACTTTGATACATGTGCATCGTGTTCACCCACAACAGGGATATAAGTTTCCGATTGCGCAGTGTCTTTAGATTGGTGCCTCCAACGGGGCCCATCTCTCGTCAGAAGTGCATCGTGTTGGGTCGATGGGCGCTCTTCGATTGAGATTCATTTTTTGCAATCATCAACACGCTTCCCCAAACGCCGCAAGCAGCAGCAACACATCGCCAACACTCACGCTTCCGTCCCCGTTGACGTCGGCAACCGAGCATTCTGTGTTGCAGCCAAAGTCAGAAAGCAATAACAGCACATCACTGACTTCCACCATTCCGTTGTTATTCAGGTCTTCAGGACAACTAATGGGATTGCCATCGCAATCCAGGCCATCGGAAGGATAATCGCACGTTGATTCGTCGGTCGATTCAGGGTTGTAATTGCACGCTGTGTCATCCGAACAACCGGCGATTTCGTTGCAATCAGCGATGCCGTCGCCATCGCTGTCGGTACCAGGTCCTCCGCAAACGCCGCATGCATCGAATTCGGCGCAGGATCCGTCATCAACGTCAGCGCTTGGGTCATAGTTGCAGGCCGAGGAATCCGTGCAGCCCTCCGTCGCAGAGACGGATTCGATGCAGAAATCAGTTACCTCTGAATATTGGAAACTCGCTCCTGAAGCATACATCGTCCCGTCTGCATCGGTGAGTTCGTACGAACCTTCGCCGTAACCACAACAGAGTCCATCGCCGTAGCTGTCGAGGACACTCAAAGTATAGCAGCCGTCTGCGAGGCAGGTTTCGCTAGTGTAGATCGTTGCATTGCTGCCATATGGTCCGCCAGACATCACTGTCACGCTGCTTGCATCCTGAAGTGTCCAAGTCGTTTCGGCAGGATAATTATCGGTGAGCAGTGTGAATGTGATTTGAGTGCCGCCGCTGATGCACGAACCGTCATCGACGGTGGCGTCAGCATCGTAATTGCATGCGCTGGCATCTGTACAACCGAGATCGCTGTTATAACCAGAGGGGTAGCCGTCGATGCTCAGCGTTCCTGTATTTTGGGGGTCTAAATAATCACTGACGCCCAAACCCCAGCTCACTCCGAAGCGCCCATAGTAGTCAAAAGCCCCGTTATTGACTGAGCCTGAGCACGCGGCTGCTCCTCCGTACAGTTGCCCTATGATTCGATGGTTTTGGTCAAACAAGGGCGATCCCGATGACCCAGGCTCTGTCACTCCAGCCTCCCACGCATCGATCCACCAAACTTGCGCTCCTCCTGTTGAGGAGGTGTAAGGACTGTCTTCTTCAAAACAGATTTTCTTCACGTCGCCTGATGGATGGTGAATTCCAGTCGCATTTTCTGGGGTAGCACCTGATGCGTCCCATCCGGCGAATTCTACATCCCATGCAGCTGGTGGTTCATCGCTCAATTCAATCAAGGCGACGTCGGCCCCACCATCAGCGACCAACAGCGTCCCACCAGAGATGCTCGTATTTGTGGGGCCTGAGCTCCCCGAGCAAGTGGAACTCTCGTGATTGAAATAATATGTCCACGTGTTTGGATTTCCCAGGCAATGATTTGCTGTGAGAAAGTATGGCGTGCCATCATTGGCCGTGTTATTGATCAAAGACCCTGTGCAAGCCGCAAATCCGCCGTTCACAATCAAGGCAACAGCCTTTTTCTCAATTTGCCAGTCGGCGCCTTCTGGACAGTTGACATTGATGTTACACGCCCCGCTGTTGCCGAATGGTCCTTCGCTGTTGCTTTTCTCTATCATGCCAGCTGCGCGGCTTAACAGCGATCGATACCCTTGCACGACCTGGGCAACTTCGATTGCCGGAAAAGCCGCAACGTTCGCAGGTTGTCGGTATTCCAAGACGACGGCATCCCCGTCGAGGAGCCCGATTGCAAAGCCTTCCCATGGCTTTTGGTTTTCATAAGTAAAAGCACCCAGAAATGCACTGCGATCGCCATTCCAAACAAACAATTGACCGCCTTTTGGGACTTGAAATTTTGAAAGATAAAAGCTCCAACTGGACGTTTCATCAGCTTTTACGCCGAGCCGCCAGACGCGCATTCCTTGTTCTTGCGACCAGACACCGTGTGTTTCCATATTCCAGGTCACCTCATGTTCGATTCCAAAGCGCCAGGGGGCATCCTTGAAGTTGGCAGTCGATTCGTCTTCTTGGCGAAGCACCTCCAAATCGAGCGCTTCAAATTCCATCCATTCAACGTCAAGTGCTTGTGACGTATGCCAATGCAAAGGTTCGCTTCCGTGGCTTAGCTGCGCCAATCCTTTGATGGCAATGCTGGCAAAGAAACCAACCAATAGGAACGAAAAAAGATTTGATTTGATCATGACCGTGATTTTGAATACCAGTAAGCAACGGACTCACTTTGAAGGTATTAAAAAAAACGGCTGCCGCGGAAAGTGATTTTAGATTACGCCCAAGACTCTTCGCGACCAAGTTTCCAAAGCATTTTGGTGTGCAACGCCAGAGCACCAGCGAAAGTCGTGGAAGACCGGTAGGGGAGGCCAAATTCTTCAGCGGTTTTGCGTACGATTGGCGCAAGGTTCCTGAAGTGAATGTGACAAACTTGTGGAAACAAGTGGTGTTCGATTTGGTGGTTCAAACCACCGCACATCCAAGTGAAAATGCCGGAACGTGTGCCGAAGTTTGCAGTAGATTTAAGTTGATGCGATAGGCTGTCGTCCTCCATGCTTGCGCCCTTCTCTCCTTGAGCGAATTGCAAATCCTCCAGCACGTGTGCCGGTTGAAAGATGGAAGCAAGAATGAGTCCTGTCACCGCATGCATGACCATCCAACCGACCAAAATTTTCCAGAAAGGCAACCCACTGAACAGCGCAGGTAAGATCATGATGTATCCAAAATAGAGCACTTTGGAGATGATTAAATCACGCGTGAGTTCTCCAACAGAATTGCCGGATGATTTGACGAGCCCTTTTTTCCTGTAACGAGCGAGCGCAAGCCAATCTTTGGCAGTCATCCAAAATAAAGTCATAATGCTATAGAAACCCCAAGCATATATGAATTGGAGCTTGTGGATTTTCTTGAGCGGACGGTTTGGCGTAAAGCGCAAGATGCCCGGAGTATCAATGTCTTCGTCGAGTCCCTCAATGTTAGTGAATGAGTGGTGCAGTACGTTGTGCTGGATGCGCCAAAGAGCAGAACTACCGCCAACAAGATCCAGAACATAACTCACTGTTTTGTTCACCCATTTGTGCTTGCTGAAAGCGCCGTGGTTGGCGTCGTGCATGACATTGAGTCCAATTCCAGCCAAGCCAAAACCCATCACCACTTCGGCCACCCAAAATTGCCAGCCTCCTCCAACCCCTCCAAAAGCAATGAGCGCCCATGGGGTGAAAAACAAAGCGAGCATGACGACTGTCTTTGCATACATGCGCCAATCTCCCTGCCGAGACAAACCGTTTTCCTTGAAATAGGTGTCCACTCGTTCTTTCAAAATTTTGCTAAAATCAGAGGGCTTGCGGTTGAATCGGACGATGGGAAGTTCCATAGGCGCAGGTTGTGAATGAGAATGGGGACGAATATACGACCCACAGACATTCGTGAATCGTAACGTCGTCGGGTTAGAGATTTTTGTATCTTTGCGGTCCGCTCTGCGCATCCATTTCGGTGCAGAGAGCAAGCTAGAGGGCATTTAGCTCAGTTGGTTAGAGCGCTACATTGACATTGTAGAGGTCACTGGTTCGAATCCAGTATTGCCCACCAAAGCGGAATCCATCTCATTTTGAGAAAGTGTTCCGCTTTTTTCATTCACACCAATGTTTTTTATGTTAGTTGGATCAAAGAAAATGAAAATTTTTGGCCGAGGTTTAAGCCGGAATTAAAGGTTAATATAATCCCGTGTGGATCGTAGGGAAGACGCAGCCCAATAAAAGCATTAAATGAAAGACATATCCATATCGTTTATCATTCCCGTTTACAATAGACCGAATGAAATTACCGAGCTGCTTCAAAGTATGCTTGAGCAGACAGTAAAGAAATTTGAGGTTGTTGTTGTTGAGGATGGCTCAGATGTGAAATGTGACTTGATATGCAAGCAGTTTGAAAGCAAGCTTGATTTAAAATATTTCTACAAAAAAAATACAGGGCCTGGTCAAAGCAGGAACTACGGATATGCAAAAGCGCAAGGCAATTATTGTGTTTTTCTGGATTCTGATTGTGTTCTACCTCAGAACTATTTTGAAATTGTTCAAAGTGCATTGAAGGAAGAGTATGTTGATGCTTTTGGTGGGCCCGATCGAGCACACTCTGATTTTAGCATTTTGCAAAAAGCAATCAATTACTCGATGACTTCATTTTTCACAACAGGAGGAATTCGAGGGACGAGTGAAAAACTTGACAAGTTTCATCCGAGGAGTTTTAACATGGGGTATTCGAGACGAGTATTTGACGCAACGAAAGGGTTTGCGAAGATGAGATTTGGGGAGGATATTGATATGAGCATTCGAATATTGCAAAATGGTTTTACAACAAGATTGATAAAAGAGGCCTATGTGTATCACAAGAGAAGGACAAGCATTAGGCAATTTTTCAAACAGGTCTTTAATTCGGGGATTGCCAGAATTAACTTATTCAAAAGACATCCGAAGTCTTTGAAGGCAGTTCATTTTGCACCAGCACTGTTCACGATTGGTTCAATAAGTCTAGTGCTGGCTTCAATATTTTACTCAGCAGCTTTTTTACTTCCAATGGTGATCCATGCGCTAATTCTGCTAATCGACTCAAGCTTCAAAAACAAGAACATTGCAATTGGAATTGTTTCAGTTGTAACAAGCTACACTCAATTATTGGGTTACGGATTTGGGTTCATTGGTGCCTCTTGGAAACGAATTATTTTGAATCAAAAAGAGTATGCGGCTTACGTAAATAATTTCTATGAATAAGCCAACCGGCTGCAAGCTCAATATGATATCCTAGCGCGCTCTGCGATCACCGCATTGATTGATCGCTGCGTTTTTTCAAAGCAACAGGAGTTGCATTAAAGGCTTCAGGACACTTCACTATCCAAAGCGGAATGCGTCTCATTTTTGAGGCAGTATCCTGCTTTTTCTTTTCTGGCTATTTCTGACAAAGCAGGCACAACGAGTTGAGTGATTGGGTTGTTCCTTTTTGTGTTGTACGTGTCCGGAATACAACTAATTTTCACAACACAATGCCGCGCAATGATTCCGGCATAGGCTAAAGGCCTCACCTCACATTGCTGACTACCATGAACGCAACATTCGCCCTTACGGATTACATCATTTTCTTTGTTTATGCCGCGCTTATTTTGGGCGTTGGGCTCTATGTTTCTCGCAACAAAGAGGGCAAGGAGAAGAGTGCAGAGGATTATTTTTTGGCAAGTAAGTCGCTGCCTTGGTGGGCCATCGGGGCCTCGCTGATTGCGGCGAACATTTCAGCTGAGCAGTTCATCGGCATGTCAGGTTCCGGATTCAGTTTGGGGTTGGCCATCGCATCGTATGAATGGATGGCAGCTCTTACGTTGCTCATCGTCGGAAAATTCTTTCTACCCATATTCATTGATAAAGGACTTTACACGATTCCGGAATTTGTGGAGAAGCGCTACTCGACGCAGCTCAAAACAATTTTGGCGGTTTTCTGGATTGCGCTTTATGTCTTTGTCAACCTCGCTTCGGTGCTCTACCTCGGATCGTTGGCGTTGGAAACTATCATGGGCATTCCGATGATGTATGGGGTTCTTGGATTGGCTTTGTTTGCTGTAGCTTATTCATTGTATGGAGGGCTTTCTGCGGTTTCCTGGACCGATGTGATTCAAGTGGTGTTTCTGATCATTGGTGGCATGGTCACGACGTATTTGGCGCTGGATACGGTTTCAGGAGGCCAAGGCATGTGGGCCGGATTCGAGGCGATTTATGCAGCGGCACCAGACAAATTTGTCATGATTTTGGACAAGTCTCATCCCGAGTACAAAAGCTTGCCTGGTATTGGTGTATTGATTGGTGGCATGTGGGTTGCGAATGTTTACTACTGGGGATTCAACCAATACATCATCCAGCGAACGTTGGCAGCGAAGTCCTTGAAGGAAGCGCAGAATGGCATTTTGTTTGCTGCCATTTTGAAGCTTGTATTGCCGCTCATCGTGGTGATTCCGGGCATTGCTGCTTATGTCATGATCAATGATCCAGCGATCATGGCGGGATTGGGCGAGGCGGGTCAATTGAACATGCCTTCCACAGCTCAAGCCGATAAGGCGTACCCTTGGTTGTTGCAGTTTTTGCCGACAGGCCTGAAGGGATTGGCGTTTGCTGCGCTGGCCGCGGCCATTGTTTCGTCGTTGGCGTCGATGTTGAATTCGACCTCGACGATTTTCACCATGGACATCTACAAGCAGTACATCAATCCCAATGCGGGAGATCGGGCTACGGTGAACATGGGTCGGATTTCTGCTCTTGTGGCTTTGGCGATTGCATGTGTCATGGCGCCTTTGCTCGGTGGAATTGATCAAGCTTTTCAGTTCATTCAGGAATACACGGGGGTGGTGAGTCCAGGGATCTTGGCGGTTTTCTTGCTCGGCTTATTTTGGAAGAAGGCCACCAATCGCGGTGCCATTGTGGGTGCGCTCTCATCGATTCCCATTGCGATGTATTTTAAGGTCGCACCCAAGGGATGGTCGGACAGCGGGGTATTTATGGATTTGCCGTTCCTCTCTCAAATGGGGTACACGACACTATTGACCATGGCGGTGATTGCCGTTGTCAGTTGGAGCGAAAACAATGGGACAGAAGACGCCAAAGGCATTGCCATTTCGAGCAGCACCTTTCGAACGGGTCCGATTTTCAACATCGGCGCTTTTGCTGTGATGATTGTCTTGACCGTTTTGTACGGATTGTTTTGGAGTTGATTCGATTTTACCGGATGATCTGCTGCGCCCAACGGGTTCCGTCCGAACGTTCCATGCTAAAAATCATGTGCGCTGGAAGGTCTTGATGCGAAAAATGAACACGTCCTGACTGCGCGCCGTTGCCTTGGATTTCCCCCGTTCGCAGCAATCGCCCTTGGCTTGTCCAGAGGGAGTAAATGCTGTTGCTCCATTTGCTGCCAACCTCAACGGTGATTCCATTTTGATCGGAGATGATTTGGGGTTCTGGATGAGAAAGACAAACCGTTCCAACGGAAGACGCAATGCTACCTCTGAGGTAATGAACCGTGCCTGTAGAGCTGTGTTGCCAAGCCACGTGCAACAGAGGCTCACCGTTGGCGTCGGTTGTGAAAACCAACACGGGTTTGCGGTGTTGGCCCGACCATTCGGCGGTGAGGTTTTGTGCGACGTCTGTCAGCGACCAATCTTCGCTTGAGCTCAGGGCAATTTGGACATCATAGCCTCCTGCGTTTTGCTCCCATGCCAATGCCAGAATGGAATTGCCGTCTGGCCCTTGCCAATGACCGAGAATGGGGGTATTCTGGGTGGCGTTGTCAAATTGACTCACGGTCACAGGTTCGGTGGAGAGCCAGTCACCTTGTCCGCCGTTTGCCTCAAGATCCATTTTACTCACGTAGACCCGCGACTGGCCTGACGGCCCAGCAGCAGACATGAATGCAGTGAGGTACTCCGATCCTTGCATTGGTCCGGTCACCGTCGCACCACTTTCCGGACAAGAATTTATTTCCCAATCCAGCGGGTCAATGTCCAAGGCGGCGTCCCAATTAGAGCCATCTGCTGAACTCATCAGCCAAAAGTCACGGATGTTCGCGTTGTTGTTACGCACCAAATCGTAATAGCGCCCAGCGGCATAGAACGGTTGTGATGGGCAGCATTCGCAAACGGCATCACCGTCCGCGTTGGCGCTCGCATCAGCGGCTGAAAGCCAGCTGGCCCCACCATCTTGGGATTGCAGAATGCCTTCGTAAACGCTCGAAGGATCATTGCCCACTTTGACGCCTGCAAAGGGATTGCCGTCGTTGTCTATGGCTACGCAAGGCATGAAATGGTCAACGGTTGCTTCGGAGACCATTGCCACAGGGTCGCTCCAACTGAGACCGCCATCCATTGAATGCACGCTGCGTGCACCGTTGGCCCATTCGCCTGCAATTTGATAAGTGATTACCACATAATCTCCTTGGCTTGCCATGCGAGGTCCTTCGGCGTCGGACATGAAAACATTGGATTCCGAATCAATCTCTAAAGGTGCATCGAACGTTCCGGCCGCCTCGTTCCAAATACTTACATACAAATGGCCATTTGCACCAAAGGCGATCACGGGCTGATCAGAAGCATTTGTCACCATTCGAATCGCCTTGTTTCCAAAGGAGCTAGGGGCCACCTCCAAAGGCTCGTTTTCGGGCGAAAAAATCACCGATTGACCTGAGGCGTGAGAGGTGAGTGCTAGGAACAGTATGATCAAGGAATGCTTGAGCATGGCTATGGTTTTTATATTGATTTTATATACCCTAAAGAGGGGATGTACTCGAAAGATAGCGGGTCTTATCTTTGCGTTATGCAAGAAAAGCGCCTTTCTGAAATGAAACCGACCGAATCGGGAATCATCGGACGCGTCGAATGTCCAGAGGCAGCGATGGCCCTCGTGGAGATGGGTTGCTGTCCCGGAGAGAAGGTTACTGTGGCCCATGTTTCTCCAGGAAATGGTCCAATGGCGATCTTTTCAGGGGGAAGAAAAGTGGCCCTGCGAAAACAAGCGGCAGCCTTGCTTTGGATGGTACCGAATGCTGTGGCCAGTGCCCGTAGCATTGGCGCTGACGAATTGGTCGCGCTCTAATTAAGCTGCCAACAGCTGGAAAACTAGCAGTGCCAACCCATATGCGAACAGTGTAAAACCCAAGGCCTGTGCAATCGCCCACGGCCAGCTGTCCAATTCCTTTCGCACGATAACGACTGTGCTCATGCATTGCATGGCATACATGTAAAAAATGATGAGCGAAGCCGCTGAAGCACGGTTGATCAATGGCCTTCCCGTTGCGGGATGTATTTCTTGAGTTAGTTTGCGCTGCAGTCCGAGGATGCTGCCTGCATCGCTGGAGGCGTCGGGGAACAGGGTGGACATGGTCCCGACAAACACTTCACGTGCAGCGAATGAGCTTAAGATGGCAATGCCCATGCGTCCGTCGTACCCAAGTGGTCGTACCACAGGTTCAATCCACTGACCCACTTTTCCAAGCCAAGAGGCTTCCATCAATGCGGCTTCTTTTTCTAAATCAGTGGTTTCACTTGATTCGTATTGTGCAAAATCAAGCTCAACCTTTGCCATCTCTCCAGATGGACCAAACTGACTCAACGCCCAGATGACAATTGATATGATCAAGATGACTTGGCCGGCATTGGCTACAAAATCCCAGCCTTTGGCAATCATTTCAGTTAATACTTCACGCAATTTTGGCCAACGGTAAGCGGGCCATTCCATGGTGAATTGATTCTCGGCTTTTGTTGGCAAGCCTCGGTGCATGACCCAGGCGAGACCCAGTGCCGAGACAGTGCTCATGATGTACAAGGCAAATAGGAAGAGCCCTTGCTGGTTGAACATTCCACCCCAGACATGCTCATTGGGCACGAGGAATCCGATGAGAAAGGCATAAACAGGCAGACGGGCTGAGCACGTCATTAAAGGTGTGACGAGAATCGTGATGAGTCGCTCTCGTTTGCTTTGGATGGACCGTGCGGCCATGATGGCGGGAACGGCGCAAGCCAACCCGCCGACCAAAGGCACGACGGATCGACCGCTAAGTCCGAGGTGCTGCAGTAGCCGATCTCCCAAAAATCCGACACGGGCCATGTAGCCTGTGGCTTCCATCGCACTGGTCAGTCCAAAGAGGATCATGATTTGCGGAACAAAAACAACAATCCCCGCGATTCCACTTAAAACACCATCAAGCAACAGGCTTTTCCACCAGCCCTCAGGGAGTGTGCTATCGGCCTCTTGAATCAGCCATCCAAATGCGGCGTCCACAGCGTCCATAGGGGCCGAGGACCAAGAGTAGACGGCTTGGAAAATCCCAAAGAATACGAGCGCTACAATTGCATTGCCCCAAATGGGATGGATCAAAATTCGGTCAAGTGATGTCGTGCGACGGCTCTCCTCCTGCCAAGGATATTGCGGGCTGTCGTTGTATAGAAAGAGTCGAGATGTCCACGTGCGGATGGATTCCATGCGCCATCCGGCTTCTTCCAACTGCAATGCGGCAGGCGAAGCCTTCGCTCGCTCACGGGCCAGAGACACCGACAATTTTTCGGGCTCTTCGAGCCATTCGGGGATGGAGCTTGATCTCATGTACCAAGCCATGCGCGAATGAGGATATTCGGGAAACACCTCTTCAAGAATCGCAAAGGAGGTTTGCCACTCAGCGGGCGAAATCCGAGGTTCGGAATGCGTGCCAATGCTGGGTTGTAATTCCAAAATCGCAGATTCCAAGGCCTCGGTTCGATCTCGCTCAAAATTCAATTGTACGACGGGTACACCAAGCATCTGGTGAAGCTCTTTGACGTTTACTTCGGTTCCATCTGTTCGGTTGATCAACAAAGCCGCAGGAAATTCCATTTCGAGCACTTGCAAGACCAAGAAGAGGCTGCTTCGGATGTGAGCCGATTCTACAACCAACCAGATCGCGTCGGGTGTTTGGCTTTCAATTGGGCTTAGCAGCGCTTTTTGAGTGATTCGTTCGTCTCCTGCTTGCGCAAACAAACTGTAGGTGCCGGGCAGATCAGTCAGTGTGATATCCGGTCTTTTTTTCAGAGATGCGTCGAAGCGCTCTACCGTTACCCCGGGCATGTTGGTAACCTTGGATCGGCTTCCAGTCAAGCGGTTAAACAGCGTTGTTTTTCCGCAGTTGGGATTTCCGACGAGAGCAATGTTCACGGTGCAAAATTCGGGAGTAGGGAATGCCCATTCAATCCCCTAAACAAGTGAGTTAAATCCTGACCAACCATGCTGATGGGTTTTGCGGGGTTTGGGAATTACCGGTGACTTTCCAAACTTCAAAGTGAAGTACATTTTGATTGTTTTCGGGGCGGACTGAGCCGATTTTTTCACGCGCTTCGATGTGGTCTCCTTTTTTCAATTGGACACCTTCCAAATTGCTGTAAACAGTCCGAAAAGCACCGTGTGAAAGGATTACTGTCTGTCCTGCCCCAGGAATCGGAAACACACTGGATACGCTGCCAGCAAAAATCGCGAGTACCGAGCTTGCTTTTTCTGTGCTGATGTCGATGCCGTTGTTTTCAAATGTGATTCCTGGTAAAGTGGGGTGGGATTGCTTCCCAAACTTTCCAGTTATGACCCCTCTAAGCACAGGCCACGGCAACGAAGTTCGATTGCTTTCAAATGCAGCTGAGACGATTTTTCCTTCAGGTGTGAGGGCAAACTCTCCCGCCGAACTCGCCCGTTCTGCAGCCAATTCGGATTCAATGATTTTTCGAATGGACTCGCTCAAGCGCTTTTGCTCTGCTTTCGATTTTTTGACCTCGGCGCGCAAGTTGGATTCTTTTCCCTTCAAATCTTGCACAATTTCCGCTCGCTTTTTTCGGTCTTTGACGAGCGCATTGCGTTCGTTTCGGACATCGTTCAATGCGACTTCCATGGCGGACTTTTCATTGACAAGGTCTTTTCGATTGTCAGATAGGTTGACCTGTGCCGATTCAATTTGCTCGACATGCTTCTTCCGCAAAGAGCTGTAGGACTGGAGCATGCGAAAGCGAATGGAGGCTTGTGTGAAATCTGCAGCAGAGAAAAGATAGAGCCAAGGGTTTTGAGATAACGATTGTTTGTGTGCGGCTTGAATCATGCGCGAATATTCATCTTTTAGGGCATCGATGTGGCCTTCTAAGGTTCGGATCTCACTGTCCGTGCTGGTCATGGAACGTTCAATGGATCGGATCTCGGCTCGGTGGTGTCGGATCAGCTGTTCCCTCAAAGCCATGCGTTCGTCGATGAGGCGTAGCGAAACCACGGCATCATTTTTATTGGAGGCAGCTTCGCTGAGTAAACGTTCCGTGGTCGCTAGCTTCCGTTCTATTGCATCCCTCTGAGCTTGAAGGGCTGCCTTGTTTTGAGCGCAAAGCGCGCTAGACCAGAAAAGAGCTGCCATCACGAAGGCAAGTGGCCTTCCAGTGGCCATGCCAAAGTTCAATTTAAAATCCCGTGCGCTGTTCATAGTTTTCTGGGATGGTAAACGGAAAATCATAGGCGCGGCCAAATCGAATGCGTGAGATGTCCCATTCCAGCAGTAAATCCCCTTCCGTGGTTTGGATCAGGACTTCGAAATTACGGGGAAAGCGGCCATAGTCGCTTGGTTCGAATTCGGATCGGTTCAAGGTCAAAGACCGCTGGTAGTACAGATCGTTGAATTGATCCTGCAACGGGTCAAAGGTTATCCCATCGAACCAGTGGCGTTGAATCAATAAATCTTCGTCGTCTGCGCGGTTTCGGAGTCGTTCATAGCGTTTTGATGGAAGTTGAATGTTCAATGAATCCTGTGGTGCCAATGAATTGTCATTGATTCCGATCACACGTTTCACTTGTCTTTTGTATTTGCCGACCAACGCATAACGCTGCCCATCAGTGCGAGCGATGTACTTACCGTTTTCAGAATCCAATCCCATTGGCGTTCCCCCTAGAATGGCCTGTATGTCTCGGAAATCGAGCGGACTGTCCGCCCATTCGCCAAGGGCGTCGTAGTTGCCCGTGTAGAAAAATTTGTTCCCTGGGATCTTACTGAAAAATTGAACGGAGTCTGGTGAAAGCAGGATGCGCGCGACCTCTACTCCTAAGGCAGGGGAGATGCTCATCCATATTGCGCTGTCTTTGGCCATGCGAACAGTGGCCTTGAAAGATTGACGGCCTTCAGGGGAATCAACAGAAACATTGATTTTCATTCCAATCCAATTCCACTGTACCTCCGCTTCTTTGAAGTTGGTCAACACCTGATTGGCACTTAAGTTTCTCAGGGGCTTGCCTTTTGCCAAGCGTTTTTCATTGGAACAACTCGACAGAGCGACGACCAAACCGATGCCCATGAATAGGTGCAGGATGATATAACGGCAACGAAATGTCATCGATTTCCTTGTATTTTTGGCTCTAGGGATTTGGCATCACCGCCCAGCTCAATTGCTTTTTTCCAGGAATTGACAGCACCTTCCAGATCTCCCATGGCCGCTCGAATGTCTCCATCGTGCTCTAAGAAAGCGGCTCCTAAGTTTTCAGCATTGATCAGGGCTTGTGTGATGTAATCCATCGCCTCAGGAAAGCGATTCAGTTTGAAAAGTACCCAAGCGTGGGTATCCATGAGGTTGGCGTTTGAAGGGTTCAATTCCAATGCACGACCGCTGCATTCAAGCGCGCGCTCGAGGCTTTTGCCTGATAGCGCGAGGTAGTAGGCATGGTTGTTCAAGACCATGGGATTGTCGGGGTCAAGCGTCAAGCTTTGTTCGTAGGCCTGCGCAGCGCGTTCATCTTTGCCTAAGGCGTGGAGCGCATCACCAAGCATGGCAGTAACGCGGGCTTCAAGTGCTGCATCGTCGACGAGCAAACCTAAACCGCGTTCCAAGGCATCCACTGTTGTGGGATAATCCTTCAGCTCTAAATGAGCCATTCCTGCCATTAAAGCAAACTCAGCATCCAAAGGGAACCGATCCATTGCGTCAGTGGCGTGTTCTGCCATGTGCTGAATTTGGCCCAGTTTTGCATCGAGTGCAATGAGATTTGACCACGCCAATCGGTTCCCCGGATTGGCTGATAAAGCCCGGATCAAGTGCTGTTGAGCCTCTGCTTCGTTGCCTTTGGATTGCTCAAAATCAGCAGCTACCATGAGAATGGGATCATGGTCTGGGTGCATTTTTAAGGCGATGTCGAGCAGTCTATTAAAGGCGACATGAATATCGCTTTCCAATGTGATTTCTTGATTGGCTTCCGCAAGTGCAATGATCTGGAGATACTGCAACAGTATTTCGTGCTTTTCCTCGGGGTAAACCTCCTCCGATACAAAGGCATTTTGAAGCGCGCTTTGGGCTTTTTCGAGTTCATCGAATTGGGTGAAAAGCTGAGCCAATTCCAGCTGCACAATACCGTTCGTAGGGTCTTCGTTGGCCAATGATTTCAGGACTTGAAAGGCCTGTTCTGATTGGCCTGTAGCCTTAAGCATTTGCGCCCATTGCATTTTAAATTCGGGTACATCCGGGTGTTTCACTACCGCCGTTTCGAGTTCGGTATAGATTTCCTCGTATTGATCAAGCAGTTCGTGGAAGTACAGCTTCTGAAGAAGAATCTCGGGGTCCCCCGGCGCAAGCAATTCATAGTGCTCACAAAGCAGCAAGGCTTTCTCTGGGGCTCCCGCATCTGCTAACGACAAAGACCATTCCAAGCTCCAATCGAGGTCACCTGGACGCTGCTCTTGCACAAAGATTAGGTCATCCAAGGCATCATCAAAAAGAAGCAAAGCCAGAGCTGTTGTAGCTCGATATTCTCTGTACCAGCGGTTTTGCCCATCTAAATCACAGGCAATGTTGAGGTGGTTCAATGAGGCTTCGTAGCGTTCGAGTTGAACGTCGATTTTGGCAAGATCAAACCGCAGTGCGGCTTCCTCGGGTTGCAATTCCAAGCAAGAGAGAAAGCCCGTGTATGCGAGGTCCAAATCACCTTTGATTAAATGACTTTGCGCGTCGAAATAGGTCCGTTGAAAGTCTTCCGGATAAGTCGGAAGGGCGCTTAGGTCCAATCCCTGACGGCATCCTACTAATGAAAGCACGAGCGTTGCGAAGCAGGAGAGCACAAATCGGTGCAAAACGTGCTGACCGGTACAGATGGAATGAAGACCTCTCATGGGTTCGATGTTGCGCGCAGTTGGTAAATGTTGATCAAATGGCGTTGAAGTCTCCAAGGCTTATGTTCTCGGCTTTACCTTCAATGGCGGCGTGATTGCCGACCATTGAGCCGTCCAGAACTTTGTTCTGAATCCGAGTGTGCGATTGAATCAGGGAATTGCTTATTCGCGAATCTTGAATGATTGTGCCAATTCCGATGCTTACATGCGGGCCGACGATAGAATTGCGTATTACAGCGCCTTCTCCGATGTGACAAGGTTGTAAAATGAGACTGTTTTCGATGACAGCGTCTGATGACATCGTCAACTCGTCCTTGGTCAATTCTAGGATACGCTGGTTGGTGTCGACCGTAGCCACTTTATTCCCACAATCCATCCATTCGTCCACGGTTCCGGGCTCAAACTGCAACCCTGCTTGCGTCATGTTGCGCAATGCGTCAGGGAGTTGATATTCGCCACCCTTGATGATGTCTTCATCAATGAGCCGCTGCAATTCAGCCTTGAGCCTTGCTCCATCTTGGAAAGCGTAGATGCCAATCATGGCCAAATCACTGACAAATGTTTCAGGCTTTTCAACGTATTCGGTGATGGCTCCGTGCTCGTTGGTTATGACCACCCCAAAGGCGCTGGGATTTTCGACCTGCTTTACGAACAATACCCCATCGGCCGATGGGTCGATGGTGAAATCTGCTCGAAACAATGTATCCGCAAACGCAACGACTACAGGCCCTTCAAGGCATTGTCCACCGCACAGAATGGCGTGAGCCGTACCGAGGGGCTCATCTTGATGGCAAATGTGACCTTTGGCACCTAAGCGTTCGGCGATTTCCAACAATTGTTGCTCGGTTTCAGTTCCAAAGTCACCAATGACAAAAGCGATTTCCTCTACTTTTTCAGAGCTCATCGCAACGATGTCCTCCGCTAACCTTTCGACAATAGGTTTTCCGCCAACGGGTATCAATGGTTTTGGAATGGTGAGGGTATGAGGGCGGAGGCGACTGCCGCGTCCAGCCATGGGAATGATGATGTTCATTGGTTGTAATTATCGCGTGCCAGTGCTTCCGAATCCTCCGGTTCCGCGATCAGATGCGGGGAGATTCTCAGTTTCTTTCCATTTGATTTGCTCGTAACGCGCCAATACAAGCTGTGCAATTCGTTCTCCGTGCTCGACGGTAAATGGTTTGGTACCATGATTGATAAGCAAAACGCCAATTTCGCCGCGGTAGTCTGCATCGATGGTACCCGGAGAATTCAATACGGTCACACCATGCTTAAATGCCAATCCACTTCGCGGCCGCACTTGGAGCTCTGTCCCTACGGGCAGGGCGACAAAAAGTCCGGTGGGGATCAATTTCCATTCTCTTGGCTGCAAGACAATAGATTGCTCGAGTTTGGCGCGGACATCGAGCCCAGCGCTTGCGATTGTTGCATACTCCGGCAAGGGGTGACCTGATCGGTTGCGGATGAATACTTCAGACATATTGCTCATTTGCCAGAAAATTTTGGCTTCCGCTTTTCGATGAACGCTTGGGTGCCCTCCTTGAAGTCTTCCGTTTCAAACGAAGCGCCAAAACAATTGATTTCAGCATCGAATCCATTGATTCCGTCTTCATAGCCGGAGAGCACTGCTTGAATGGCTGTTGAGACAGCTTTGGGGGAATTCTTCATGATGGAACGAGCCATTTTATTTGCTGTTTCAGTGAGCAATTCCGGGGGCACTACGTCATTTACGAGGCCACAAGATGCCGCTTGTTCCGCTCCGATCATTTTAGCTGATAGGATCATTTCTAGGGCCTTTCCTTTCCCGACGATCTGCGGCAATCGCTGGGTACCTCCATATCCTGGGATAACACCCAGTGATACTTCTGGTAGTCCCATGCGCGCATTGTCCGAGGCAATGCGAATGTGGCATGCCAAAGCCAATTCGAGTCCTCCGCCCAGAGCAAAACCGTTGACCGCCGCAATCACGGGTTTTGTGCTCCGTTCAATCCGGTTGAATAGAATTTCTTGGCCCTGCTTGGCCAGTGCTCTTCCCTCCTTGCCAGAGAAATCCGCGAATTCTTTGATGTCTGCACCGGCGACAAAGGCTTTATCCCCACTCCCTGTGAGAACAATCGTTTGCACTTCGCCATCGGTTTGTGCGTCATCGATGGCGTCAGCTAATGCCTTGATGACTTCGGCATTCAAGGCATTAAGCGCTTGAGGCCTGTGAATGGTGATGGTCAGTATGCCATCGGATTTTTGTTGTAGAATCAGCGAATCGGACATGGAAAGAGGAGATGCTTTGAGACCTCCAATTTACAAAATGACCGCATCCCGAAGGGACGAATTTCAGGCAGTTGTCAACGGAATTTTTCCCGGGCGGCTTTCTAACAATTCTCGGGTGTATGCATTCTGCGGACGCTCCAAAATATCTTCGGTGTCGCCTTGCTCAACAATGCAGCCTTGGTGCATGATGAGCAATCGGTTACAAAACGATGCGATGACCGAAATATCATGACTGATGAAGAGGTAGGTAAGGTTTCGTTCGTCTCCAATCTTGGCCAATAAATCGAGGATATCACGTTGAATTTGAACATCGAGGGCAGCGACACTCTCATCCAAAATGATGAAACGGGGTTCGACAGCGAGTGCGCGAGCGATTACCAAGCGCTGGCGTTGACCACCGCTGAAATTTCCAGGGTATCGTTGGGCATCCTCCGCTTTTAGCCCCACCTCTTGGATTAAATGCACAGCATTTTTGGCTGCATTTTTGGCATCCATCCCCAAGTGTTCATAGACCTCCGAAATTGCCTTTCCAACCGGGATTTTTGGATTCAAAGCGCTGTATGGGTCTTGGAATACGAGTTGAGCATTCCCTCGGATTTGTTGCATTGATGAGGATCGATGGTGCTCCACTCGAACACCATCGATGCTCACTCGGCCTGAAGTCAGGTCAGTGAGCCCGAGAAGCGCTCGTCCCAGCGTAGACTTTCCACTGCCGCTCTCTCCGATGAGCCCCACTCGTTCGCCAGCACGCAGGCTGATGCTCACGTCATCAACGGCTTTGAAAAGTTTGACAGGTTTCCCCCACAAGTTTTTTCGGAGGGAATATGTTTTGGTCACATTTGAGGCGACCACGAGGGGCTCTCCAATTTTCGCTCCGATGGATCTTTTGGGGATATACTTTGCAGCGATGAGCGCCTGTGTGTAGGGGTGCTTGGGCTGATTCATGAGCGCCCCCATGCTTCCTTGTTCCACCAACTTCCCGTGTTGCATGACCAGCACTGAATCCGCGATGTCGCGGACGACGTCAAGGTCATGGGTGATGAATAAAATGGCCAATTTTCTGCGCACCTTGAGTTGATTGAGCAACAGCAACACAGCTTTTTGAACGGTGACATCCAATGCAGTGGTGGGCTCGTCAGCGATCAGTAAATCGGGTTTTGCAGCCAAGGCCAGAGCAATCATTACGCGCTGCTTTTGCCCACCGCTGAGCTCGTGCGGATAACGTTCAAAAAGCGCTGAGGGTTCCGGGAGTTCCACTTCATCCAGCAATTGAATGGCTTCTGCTCTGGCTCCAGTTTTGTTCATTTGTTGATGCACAATCAGGGATTCTGCGACTTGCCATCCAACGCGCATGGAAGGATTAAGCGAAGACATGGGATCTTGAAAGACCATGCTCAGGCCTTTTCCGAGAGGAGAGCAAGGAGTTTGACCGGGAGCGATCCAAGTGCTTTGACTGGGCAAATGAAGGACTTGCCCAGCCGTGACGCGAGCGTTTTGAGGTAAAAGCCCCATGATTGCAGAGGCTGTGATGCTTTTGCCGGAACCACTTTCTCCAACGAGAGCGACTGTTCGAGAGGCTGCAATCTCAAACGAAACATCTTGAACGACAGCATTATCGCCAAAGGCGATGGTCAAGTTATCAATGCGAATGAGCGGCCCGTTCATCAGAGCTCTCAGAGGGTTCCGCGCGATTCTTGCTCTCGTTCAATCGCTTCGAACAATGCTTTGAAATTTCCTTTTCCAAAGGATTTGGCGCCTTTTCGCTGAATGATTTCAAAAAACATTGTAGGGCGATCAACCACTGGCTTGGTGAAAATTTGCAAGAGGTACCCTTCGTCATCGCGGTCGATGAGAATTCCCAGTTCTTTGAGCGGTGAGAGGTCCTCGTCTATTGACCCAACGCGATCCAAAACAGTTTCGTAGTATGAATTCGGAACGCGCAGAAATTCAATGCCTCGATTTCTAAGCTCCGTTACAGTCTCAATGATGTTGGAGGTGGCCACGGCGATGTGCTGAACTCCTGCACCGTTGTAGAAATCGATGTACTCTTCGATCTGTGATTTTTTTCGACCTTCTGCCGGTTCATTGATGGGAAATTTGATGCGGCCGTTGCCATTGGACATCACCTTCGACATCAAAGCTGTGTATTCAGTTGAAATGTCTTTGTCGTCGAATGAAATCAACTGGGCGAATCCCATCACTCTTGCATAGAAATCAACCCACGTGTTCATTTCGCCCCAGCCTACATTACCGACCATGTGATCAACATACTTCAGTCCCACCGGTTCAATGTCCGTGGGCATTGACCAAGCTTCGTAACCGGGCAAAAAGACGCCCGTGTAATCTTTGCGTTCTACGAATAGATGAATGGTGTCACCATAGGTTTCAATTGCGCTCAGTACCACATCGCCATGTTCATCTTTTCGAATCTCGGGTTCAAAAACACTAACAGCTCCACGAGAGGTGGTTTCTTTCCAGCTTTTCGTGGCGTCATCCACCCAAATTGCAACTGTTTTTACACCGTCGCCGTGCTGATTGATGTGTTCATTGATTGGGCCGTCTGCACTGAGGGGAGACGTAAGTACCAAGGTGATTTTATCTTGTTGAAGCACGTACGAAACAGCATCGTTGCGACCCGTTTCTAATCCGGAAAAAGCGATGGGCTTGAAGCCCCATGCCATCATATAGTAGTAGGCACTTTGCTTCGCATTGCCGCAGTACAGTTCGATGTGATCTGTGCCGAGGAGCGGGAGAAAATCCTCCGCTTCAGGGACTACTTTTTCGAGGGACGATGAGAGGTTTTGCATGGTGTGGCGCGGATATGGTTCAATCTTTCATGTCGGCATCAAGCCAAGATTGGTGATAATCGTCATGTTCAATGGAAAGCGCTTCGGCGGTTACTTGAAGCGGTCGAAAGGTGTCTACCATGACAGCGAGTTCTTCTGTTTTGGTCTTACCAACACTTCCTTCATACGTTCCGGGGTGCGGCCCGTGTGGAATCCCCGCAGGATGCAACGAAATGTACCCGCGGTCAATGCCCGTTCGACTCATGAAATCGCCTTCGACGTAGTACAAAACTTCATCGGAATCGATGTTTGAATGATTGTATGGTGCTGGAATGGACTTTGGATGATAGTCATACATGCGTGGCACAAAGCTGCAAATGACAAAGGCGTCTGTTTCAAAGGTTTGGTGCACGGGTGGTGGCTGATGGATTCGGCCCGTGATGGGTTCGAAATCGTGAATCGACATAGCGTAAGGGAAATGGTAACCGTCCCAACCTACCACATCAAAAGGATGTGACGCATAGACGTAATCGTGCAGTTGGCCTTGTTTCTTGATGCGAATGGTGAATTCCCCAATCTGATCAAAGGTTTCTAAATCGGAAGGTGGGCGCATGTCACGTTCACAATATGGGCTGTGTTCAAGCAACTGTCCGAAATGGTTGCGGTACCGTTTGGGCGTATACACTGGATGCGCAGATTCTGTGATGAAAAGGCGACTGGCTTCAGAGGCGAAAACAAACCGATGGATGATGCCCCGAGGGATGACCAAGTAATCACCTGAATCAAACGGGATTTTACCTAACATGGTGTGCAACACGCCACTCCCCTCATGCACGAAGATCACTTCATCCCCATCGGAATTCTTGTAAAAAGCGTCATCCGCCATGCTTTCGCTTGGTGCTGCAAGCCAAATGGTTACATCAGCGTTGAAGAGGACGGGCGTGCGACTTGTCAGGTAATCCGGACACGGTTTCACTCTAAACCCTTCAAGTTTGCGGCTTAACAAATTATTCTCAATGGCAGCAGTAGGCGTGACATTCACGGACTTTTCGACGCGTTTGACCATGGTCGGCCTGCGAAGGTGGTAGAGCAGGGAGCTCATTCCGACAAACCCGATGGTTCCAAACAACTGCTCGTGGTACAGCGACCCATCCGGTTGTTTAAACTGGGTGTGCCGCTTTTTCGGGATGTTTCCTAGGCTTTGGTAGAATGGCATGCCGGCTAGTTTTAGTGCGATTCAGTTTGTGCAACGCAAACAAACTGTTGGGCTAAGTTAGTTCGACTGACATGGGACAGAAAATGCCAAGGAAAAAAAGTCCAAGTCTATCCGTTCGGACCGCGAATTGTGCGCAACCATCCAGGCATTTTACCTTCTGGGGTGAGCCGCCACTTCAGGGAGAGTTTTCCTGATTCGGGGAGCGGATTATCTTCTGTGAGGCGATTTTTTCTCACCAACGATTTGACGGAAACACCGCTTCTCTGTGATGCCTCCCAAATGCTTTCTCCTTGCCGCATGGACAACCAATCGGTTTGTCCTCGGGCGCGCTTGGGTTGCAGATAAACGGTTTCGCCTGCTGCCGGTCGATACGGTGTGGACTGGGCGGTGCGTTTGACACCGTTGTAGCGGTATAGCTGCCACGTCATCATATCCAATTCCTTTGCCAACGACTCGTATGACTCACCACCATTTGCCAAGGTGTATCGAATATCGTTTTCGCTGATTTGAACCGAACGAATGCCGCTGAGTACTTCTCCTGATTTATTCGGGTTTTTTGCGCGTGCATTGACATCGCGTTTGGTATTGCGCTGCTGACGGTCTGTGGCATTTTTGGCTTCAGCAAAGGCTGCACGGTCTGCCGCAAGGGTCAGCCCTTGCTCATCATAACGCTCGAGGCCGTATTCTTCAATGAGCCCAACAAGCTTACTGGCATACTTGGGATTCGTAGCATAGCCGCATTTTTTCAAGCCTTTGGCCCATCCTTTGTAGTCCGTCGGTTTCAGCACAAAAAGACTTTCGTAACGTGGCTTCTTTAAAAACTCACTGTGATCCTGAAAGCTCTCAGCAGCGTTTTGATAAGCACGGAAGCATTCGTTCTTGGCGTCATCGTCATGGTAAACTTTTTCACCTGTCCATTGTCCGTGGCATTTGATGCCAAAGTGATTATTCGATTTCATGGCGAGTTGGCTATTGCCATTGCCACTTTCTAGAATTCCCTGTGCTAGTGTGATGCTTGCGGGAATTCCGTACAAAGCCATTTGATATACGGCCTCATCGCCCCACTGCTCAATGTACCGCTCAGACGGACTCAATTCAGCAGGTTGTGCAGATGCGGTGATTGACAATCCGATTGCCAGCCATAGCATCATCCACATCGCTACAGCAGTAATGACGTTAAAGTGGGAAAACACACGCGTATTTTTCAGAGCCCCATGCACCTTACAAACTTAACTTGGATTATGGGTCAATGCATGAGGTGGCTTGGCCATTTTTCCCCGTTACAATGTGAATTCAAGGTTGGATTGATTCTCCAGATCTTTCTTGAATCAATGCACCTGCCTGATCAAAAAACTGCCAAGTTCCGCTTGGGTTTCCACTTTCGTCGTAATGACCAATGATGAAAGGATTTCCATTGGGATGCCATGTTTGATATGGCCCAATTTGAGTTCCGTTTCTATAAGTGTGTTCAGACCAAGGTGTGCCATTGGGGTAGAAAGCGCGGGAAGCACCGTGGCGCTTGCTGTTTTTCCATTCGCCATATTTGGTCAACTGTCCGCCGGCGTCAAAAATGGAAATTGATACCGTGTCCCCTTGCGCCACTTCAACGATTCGGCGGGCTGTTCCGTCAGGCCATTCTGAGGTGATGATTGAAGTGGTTCCAGCTGAGGATTTATTCTCAGTATGATCGACTGAGCCACAACTGCAAACAAAGCAAAGGCAGGATAGAAACCAGGCCGATTTCTCAGCATTTTTGAACTTCATCGCTTGCGTTCTATGGTGTAATCAACGAGGCCAACCAGTGCTGATTTTGCTTCTGAGTCGGGATATGCATCCAGCAGCGTCATAGCTTCGTCTCGAAGATCTGTCATCTTTTTCCGTGCGTAGGCCATCCCGGGGCCTTCGATGATTGCATCCATTACCTCCTGCACTGCGGAATCCTTGTGATTCTGATGCTTTACCAATCGAATGAGCCGTCGCCGTTCGCCAGCGGTTGCCTTGTTCAAGGTATGAATGAGCGGAAGGGTCATCTTGCGCTCGCGAATGTCACCTCCCGTGGGTTTGCCGATGCGTTCTCCATCCCCGAGGTCGAGCAGGTCGTCCTTTATTTGAAAGGCCAACCCTACCAATTCTCCGAATCGCTTCATTTTGGAAGCTGCCTCAGGATTGTCGCTTACAGAGGCAGCACCGCAAGCGCAACAGGCTGCAATCAAGGATGCGGTCTTTCGTTGGATGATATCAAAATACACTTCTTCTGTGATGTCCAACCGACGTGCTTTTTCAATTTGAAGCAATTCTCCTTCACTCATCTGCCTGACCGCTTCAGAGGTGATTTTCAACAAGTCGTATGCCTCTGCATCCACCGCCATAAGTAGCCCTCTGGAAAGCAGGTAATCTCCCACCAGCACGGCAACTTTTTTCTTCCATAGCGCTTGGATCGAAAAGAACCCGCGCCGCAAAGGACTTTCATCGACAACATCATCGTGCACAAGAGTTGCCGTATGCAGTAATTCAATTAAAGACGCGGCGACATGACTGCGTTCAGGCAGAGCGCTGGATTTTTCTCCGAGAACGACGCGGGCAGTCAAAAACACGAACAAAGGCCGCATCTGTTTCCCTTTTCTTCGAATGATGTACCTCGTGACGCGATCGAGCAACGGGACTTCGGTGCGCATTGCACGTTTGAAATGCCCTTGAAATTTCGCCATATCGTCTGCGACTGGGCCCTGGATTTTATCCATTTTGCTCATGGTACAAAGGTACGCCCCACTTCACCTTGTCACGGGGACTTATCTTTGTCGAAAATCCCTCCCATGATTCACTCTATGACCGGATACGGTAAGTCAACCGCAACGATTGGTACCCGCCGGTATACCGCAGAAATTAGATCGTTGAATGGAAAGCAACTTGACCTGAGCGTTCGGATGCCATCTGCATTTCGCGAAAAGGAAATGGAGTTGCGGAAGGCACTGGCGAAAGCCATTGGCCGTGGAAAATGTGATCTTTCGTTGCACTATGTGGCGGATGGTGTGGAAAGAAAGGCCTTGAATGCACCGCTCATCGCCGCTTATCTCGAGGACCTAGAGGCCATTTCTAAATCGCGGGGATATGACAATGATGAAGGGTCGTTGATGCAGGTCGCCATGCGCTTGCCTGATGTGTTGCAGCAAGGGAAAGAGGAATTGAATCCGGATGAGTGGAAGGAAATTCAACAGCTCATTGATGCGGCCATGTCAAATTTTTTGGCATTTCGCGTTCACGAGGGATCAACGCTCGAGACCGATTTTCGAAAGCACGTTGCCAACATTGCGGCCATGGAGGAAAAGATTGGACCATTGCTGGATGAACGGATCAAGCGCATACGATCACGCATTCAGACGAACTTTGACGAAATTCAAGACCGAGGCCGTTTGGATGAGAATCGATTTGAGCAAGAAGTTCTTTTTTACCTTGAAAAGCTTGATGTTTCTGAGGAAAGGGTACGTCTCAAGGCTCATTGCAATTATTTCATTGAAGTATTGGAGCAGCCAGCGGGTCAGGCGAAAAAACTCGGCTTCATCGCTCAAGAAATCGGTCGTGAGATCAACACGCTGGGGAGTAAGGCCAATGATGCAGATATGCAGCGTTTTGTCGTTCAGATGAAAGATGAATTGGAAAAAATTAAAGAACAAGTTCTGAATGCCCTCTGAATCAAAAGGAAAAGCCATTGTGTTTTCGGCTCCATCGGGCGCCGGAAAGACTACGATTGTTCGACACTTGTTGGAGAATAGTGGCCTTTCGTTGGGGTTTTCTGTGAGCGCTACAACACGGGATCCTAGAGGTGTTGAGCAGGATGGGATTGATTATTACTTCAGATCGATTGAAGCGTTTCAAGCTTGCATTGCACGCGAAGAATTGGTGGAGTGGGAAGAAGTTTACCCCGGAAAGTATTACGGCACCTTAAAGTCGGAACTTGAGAGGTTATGGGAGGCGGGAAAGACGGTTTTATTTGATGTTGACGTCGTTGGGGGGCTCCAGCTTCGAAAGGCACTTGGAGCAGATGCGTTATCCATCTTTGTGCAGCCCCCGAGTATGGAGATTTTGCGATTGCGACTGGAACAGCGCGGTACAGAAAGTCCGGAGCGTCTCAAAGAGCGCATGGAAAAGGCGAGTTGGGAATGGGAGCAAAGTGTTCATTTCGATCGCATTTTGGTCAATGATAATTTGCAAGACGCATGCAACGAGGCAATCGAAATGGTGAAATCGCACGTCAATAAACCCCCATTATCCATTGAACCATGACCAGCGTTTTGGATCGGTCGGCAAAAAAAATTGGGCTGTATTTTGGTTCATTCAATCCCATCCATATGGGTCACTTGGTCATTGCCAATCATATGGTGACCTATACCAATTTGGATGAGGTCTGGCTTGTGGTTACACCGCAAAACCCTCAAAAGGGTGCTCACGAAATGATTCACCAAAGTCACCGATTGCAAATGGTGTTGTTGGCTGTTTCTGAGAATGAATTACTTCAAGGCTGTGATGCTGAGTTCGATTTACCACAACCCAACTACACTGCTGCCACGATGCGGCACATGCGCGCGGATCATCCTGACGTGGATTTCAGTTTGATCATTGGGGAGGACAATTTTGAACGATTGCATTCATGGCGAGACCATTGGGAGCTCGTTGAAAATCATAGGATTTTGGTTTATCCGCGGAGGTCGTCAGATCAGAATGTACCAGCGCTTCCTTCTGCAAAATCGGAAGATGTAATTCCTCGAAATCACCGAAACATTCAATGGTGTGACGCGCCAATGATAAGCATATCGTCAACCTACCTCAGAAGGGCGATTACCGACCAAAAAGACATCCGTTATTTGCTTCACGACAAGGTATTGAACTACATCAGCAACAATCATCTTTACGAGTGATCAAGTATTGTTGAATAAGTTCATCGTTCGATCAAGACCGATGGCTGCAAAGGATTTTGCTAGATCTGACGAGCGTTCCAAGCGCTCTTGAAGTGATTTATTTTCCTCGATCGTCCACTTTCCTAGCACGTAGTCCACCTGCTGACCTTTTGAGAATTCGGCGCCGATGCCAAAGCGCAGTCGACCGTATTTGGCGTGCCCAAGTACTTTTTCGATATCACCAAGGCCATTGTGGCCGCCACCGCTTCCTTTACCACGGAGCCGGAGGGTTCCAAAGGGCAGCGCGAGATCATCTGTAATGATGAGCACTCGATCCAGCGGGATTTTTTCGGCATCCATCCAATATCGTACAGCTTTTCCACTGAGATTCATAAACGTGGATGGCTTGAGAAGAACCATACTGCGCCCCTTGAAACGGACGGTGGACACCTCGCCCAGTCGTGCTACTTCAAAAGAAGCGCCACTTATCCGTGCGATGGTGTCCACCACCTTAAACCCGATGTTATGCCGGGTTTCCTCATATTCAGATCCAGGATTGCCGAGTCCTACGATGAGGTATTTCATGCTGGGCAGATAAAGCCTTCTCCAATTTTCATTGGAGAAAATTTATTCAGCAGCGGCCCCTTCAGCGCCTTCAGCGCCTTCAGCCCCTTCAGCCCCTTCAGCACCCTCAGCGCCCTCTTCTTCAGAATCAGCTGACATTGCTGCACGTGTTCGCTTGCAGGCGACTAGCAAAGCTGATTCGTTGAGTAAAACGGTGCAATTCGGCACCTCGATGTCTCGGACACGGGCGCTATCGCCAATCACCAAATCACTGATGTCGATTGTGATGGCCTCGGGAAGGTCTTGGATCAATCCGCGAACGGGCAGTCGACGGAACAACATCTGAATGCGTCCTCCGTCAATTACACCTTGTGCGGTGCCGGTCGTACGCAGAGGGAGTTCAACACGGACGGTTTTTCCATCGATGACTTGCAACAAGTCTACGTGCACAATCCGCTCCGTTACCGGGTGAAACTGGACTTCTTGAATGACGCACTTGTGCACCGATCCGTCAAGATCTAAATCGATTTGGAATACGTCTGGATTGACGATGATTTTGGAAAGAGCTAATTCAGAAATAGACAGGTGCTTTTGCTCTCCACCTCCATAAAGCACAGCCGGTACTCGGTTGTTCAATCGAAGTTGTGAAGCATCCTTCTTTCCTACGCTCTCTCGAGGAGAGCCGCTCAATGAAGCAGTTTTCATATTTATTAAATTAATAAAGTGTCGCTGATGGAACGATTTTCCACCAGACAGGTTAACGTTCTCGCAAATAAATCATGGACCGAAATGACCTTGATTTTGTCAGTGTTTTTTGTTTGGTCCAAAGGGATGCTGTCGGTCACAACCAATTCCGTGAGCGCACTGTCTGCGATCCGCTCATAGGCTGGACCACTCAGTACGGCATGGGTGCAGAGCGCTCTTACCGAGAGCGCGCCGTGGCCCATCATCAATGAAGCGGCTTTGGTGAGGGTCCCCGCGGTGTCGCACATGTCATCTACCAAGACAACATCTTTGCCAGAAACATCACCAATCACGGTCATGTTTTCAATTTGATTTGCAACCTTCCGCTGTTTGTAGCAAATGGCCATGTCCACTCCCAGGGTTTTCGCGTATGAGTTGGCACGTTTCGTTCCTCCGGTATCAGGCGTTGCAATGCAGAGATTGCCTGTGTTCATCTTTTGGAGATAAGGAACAAATAAAGCGCTTGCGTACAAATGGTCAACCGGGACTTCAAAGAAGCCTTGAATTTGGTCGGCATGCAGGTCCATGGTCATTAACCGGTCAATGCCTGCGGCTGTGAGAAGGTTGGCTACCAATTTTGCACCAATGGCCACGCGGGGCTTGTCCTTTCGATCTTGTCGTGCAAAGCCAAAATATGGAATGATGGCGATGATCCGTTTGGCACTTGCTCGCTTCGCAGCGTCAATGAGCAAGAGCAACTCCATGAGGTTGTCGGTTGGCGGGAAGGTGGATTGAACAATGGCAACTTCCTCTCCGCGGATTGTTTCTTCAATGCTTACTGTGAATTCACCGTCGCTAAACTTGGTTGTTTTCACGGGCACCAATTCAGCACCAAACGCGGAAGCGACTTGTTCACCAAAAGGAGTGGAGCTGGAACCGGCAAGAATTTTAAGCATATGGGACACGTTAGCAAGTCATTAGAGGGATGCAAATCTACGGCTTTGTTCGCGGAAAGCCAACGTGTTTTGCAATTGTCCACAGGAATTCAATGGATGGTGAAAATCACTGGAATTTTAAGCGGTGAAGAGTCTTGACATTTGGCTCTATTGAAAAGGACCGCAGAGGTGCTTTATTCGCCAATCATGAGCGTTGGTTTTGCCCGGTTTTTATACCGTTCCAAATGCCAAAGCAAAACATCGAATCATTCAGGGACAATCATCTTGAAGCCCTTCCCGTGAACGTTCAAAATTTGAATGCTTTCGTCAGGCTTCAAATGGCGCCGCAACTTCGCGATGTAAACATCCATTGACCGACCATTGAAATAGTTGGGATCGCCCCAGATTGATTTGAGCGCGTATGTGCGCTCTAGCAGATTATTGCGGTGTTTACACAACAAAAAGAGGAGTTCGTTTTCTTTCGTGGTTAGGCGTTGTTCCGATCCATCCTTGCGTCGCAGCATCTGGGTGTTATAATCAAACAGAAAGGAGGCAATGGCAATATCGCCGACCTTTTCTTCACCGTCGGGGAGTGCTGCACTGCGCCTGAGGATTGCCTGAATCCTCACCAAAAGCTCCTCCATGCTAAAGGGCTTCGTCATATAGTCATCCGCTCCTACTTTGAATCCCTCAAGAGTGTCTTCTTGGGTGGAGCGGGCAGTCAAGAAAAGAATGGGCAAGTGCTTGTTTTCTCTGCGGATTTCTTCGGCGACTTGGTATCCGTCTTTGCGTGGCATCATCACATCGAGAATGATAAAGTCGAAGGCATTGCGGTGGAATTCTTTCAATCCTTCGACGCCGTCCTTGGCCCAGATGGTTTCAAAGCCTTTCGCCTGGAGATAGTCGGAGAGCAAACGCCCCAAGTTGGGATCGTCTTCGCATAGCAATATGCTGAGTTGGTTTGAATCGCTCATTCTTGTTATTTCGTCTGATTTAATCTGTCAGTTTTTCCTTTTGCAAGTTCAAAATGAATGTGCTTCCTTTCCCGGGTTCGCTCTCGACGTTGATGGTTCCTCTGTGCCGATCGACTACGGTCTTTACGTAGCTCAAACCCAGCCCAAAACCTTTCACGTCGTGAACATTACCGGTAGGGACGCGATACAGTCTATCAAATACCTTGCCTAAATGTTCTTTGGCAATTCCAATGCCATTGTCTTGAAAACGCAATTCCACGCCATCTGTTGTCTGCTGCGAGGTGATTTTGAGCAATAAATTCCCATCGGCATATTTCAGGGCGTTGTCCACTAGGTTGAAAACCACGTTGCTGAGGTGTGTGCGGTCTGCGAAGATCAATGCCGATTCTGCATCCAATTCCAACGCAACTTTTCCACCGCGTTTTCGAACCTGTATGGCGACGTTCTTGAGCACTTCCTTGATGAGGTCATGCACATTGAGGGTCTGCATGTGGAGCTGCATTTTACCGGATTCTGCCAAACTGGCCTGCAGCACATTTTCCACCAGCAGTCCCAACCGCTTATTTTCTTCATGGATCAATCCGATGTAGTAATTGAAACTCTCCGGATCCTTTTGCATATCGGAATCTTTCAATGCTTCTGCTGCCAGTCCAATGGTGCTGATTGGCGTTTTGAGCTCATGGGTGAGGTTGTTCATGAGGTCCCTCCGAATGCGGTCAATGCGTTTGTTTCGCGCGGCTCCTGTGACGGCGGAAAAGAATCCCCATGCCAAAATCGCAATCATGAGTCCCGTCAATGCAAATTGGGCCAGCAATTCATGCAGCAGGTAACGGTTCATTTTGGGAAAGTGAATGCGCAGGCTGAGCGCCTCAATGGCTGTCTGATAAGGGGTGATTTCAAGTGCTTCCCGAAAGACGTCATCTTCGTCGGCCAATTTCACGGGTTGGCCATAGCGGTCAAAAACGGACACGATGACCGGTATTTCAATGCCATGTGCCGCTAGGATGACGGGGGTCAGGCTGTCAATTTTCAAGGCTCTAACACGATTCAACATGCGATTTTCGGCGTCGTCTAAGCTTGTGCCGAGACTCGCAGCGGATTGAATGAGATCGTTTTCGTTGGATTCGGGAATCGCTTCCAAATCAATTTGAAGGATATCTGCGGAGGGCCTCGTCAGCATTTCAGAGAGTTGGTTCAACGAGTGCTGAACATTGTCATCAAAAATTTGCTGCCGCATATTCACAGACGAACGCAACCAGACAATCTGCACCGTGCTCATCGTGACCAAGGCAAACACCATGGCTCCTGCGAACCAGGGGAAAACGAATGGTTTGCTTTTTTTCATCTTGTACGGGTAAAGTTACACGGACTCGCCTGCCAGAAGCCGATGCAGCAAAAATTCAACAACCCTTAACACTTTGATGCGAAGCGATTCAAGGGGTGTTTCCCAGCAATCGCCCGGGGAATGCTTTAATTTAGGGGGGGTGGGCGCTCAATGTCACAGTCGAAATCCTTACATTTGATGCCCGCTTAAGACCAAAACATGATCCCTGCTCAAACCGTCGATTTGGTGATGCAGACTGCCTTGATAGAAGAGGTGGTAGGGGATTATGTGGAACTTAAAAAATCCGGCAGCTCTTTCCGTGGCTTGAGTCCGTTTACGAACGAGAAAACCCCTTCGTTCTATGTCCTTCCTGAGAAGGGGATTTTCAAGTGTTTTTCCAGCGGAAAAGCCGGTAGTGTGGTGACTTTTTTGATGGAATTGGAAAAACTGAGTTTTCCAGAGGCCATCAAGCAGTTGGCTCAGCGTTATGGGATCGAGATTGAAGAGGAGGAGGTAACACCGGAACAACACCAGGCAAGGACCGAACGTGAGAGTCTGCTCGATTTGAATTCGTGGACTCAAAAGTGGTTAACAGACCAAATGCATGAAACGGACGAGGGCAAGGCGATTGCGCTTTCGTATTTTGAGTCGCGAGGATTTCGCAAACCCGTTTTGGATGCATTCAAAATTGGTTATTGTCCGGATTCATGGGATGCCATGAGCCAAGCGGCGTTGGACGCAGGCTATGCAAAGGAGCGATTGTTAGCCCTAGGCCTTGTCAAGGAAACCAATGGCAAGCCGTGGGATTTCTTCAAAGGTCGCGTCATGTTTCCGATCCGAGATGCGACCGGGAGAACCATTGCTTTTGGAGGACGCACGCTTCGCAGCGATAAAAAAATCGCGAAGTATTTCAACAGCCCTGAAAGCTCGCTTTATAGCAAAGGACAGGTGCTATTTGGCCTGCATTTGGCAAAACCAGCCATCACCAAGGAAGACCGTGTGCTCTTGGTTGAAGGATACACGGACGTCATGGCCATGCACCAGGCGGGCATTGAAAACGTGGTTTCGTCCAGCGGAACGGCCTTAACGGTGGAACAAATCAAGTTGATTCGTCGCTATACAAAGAATGTGACGGTGTTGTTTGATGGTGATGCGGCCGGCATTCGGGCGT
>DCPZ01000030.1 GCA_002323795.1 Flavobacteriales bacterium UBA1531
GGGCTTTGCTATGATAGCGAGGTCAAATCGGTTCAACCGCCGTGCCATGCCTTCGATTTTTTCAGAAAGTATATTCAATTGACCATCGATACGAACATTGAACACATCGTAATCTGCTTCCAAATCCATCACAAAATCAGCCGTTTCCGCTTCGCTCAATTCTCCATGCCCTTCCACAATCGCTATACGCGGTCGTTCCATCGTTATCAGCTTTCTCATTGCTCTTGACAACTCGTATTCCAGCGCGTTGATGGAACCCTGTATCATGAACTCCGTCGGCTCAGGCATTTCCGACCGGAAAAACTGCACGGGTTCTGTTTTGCCTTGGTATGAAATCAAAGCAGCTGGCCAGATGGTCTTGAACGCTTGGGCACCCGACTCCGTGAAAGCAATGCGGGAATAATTCAATCCTTGCTCGACCAATTTTTCTTCATTTTGACCAATCGTCTGCCGGTCATCAATTTCATAGATGTCGACAAATTGAAAACGAAGATTTCCCTCAGATAAGGCGGCCATGTCCTCCAATTGATAGCGAATGGCGCGTTCTAATCGTTTCCATTGAGCCGGATAATCGCCGGTCAAATAGCACGTAACGAACACCTCTTCCTCTAATGATTCAAGCAGTGATTGAGTCGCCTCAGTCATGGTGAATCGCTTTTCTTCTGTGAAATCAAGCTGAAACGCAGCGAATGAACACCCCCAGGCCATCACACCAGCTATCGCAGTGCCCAGCAACCATTCGACAAACTGATCCCGACTGCGCAACCGTTGGAAGACATAGGCAAAGCGAGCGAGTAAGAGAAACAACGACACAATCAAAAAGAAATAGACCAAATCACTCGAGCCGATCAACCCTCGACTCAGCGCTTGATAATGAGCGCTAATGCCCAACTGGCTAAACACCAAGTCCCATGTTCCGAAGGAATCGAAGCTAGCTAGCGCTTGGAATCCAATGAAACCAAACACGAGAACCACCGTTGTGATTAAGTAAGCTATCAGCGGATTCTTCGACAATGCCGAGACTGTGATTCCTATGGATGTAAACGCTCCACATAACAGTACCAATCCGAGGTAACTGCCTTTGATGGCTCCTGCGTCGAAATTCCAATGCGGCTGCCCCAACAAACCAATGATAGGAATGAACAACAGCGTGGGCAACAAAGCAAAGAGCAGCACTGAAAATGCACCAAGGAACTTGGCACCGACAATTTCCATGGGCCGAATCGGCTTCGTCGCCAACAGCTCCATTGTACCGGTGCGGTATTCCTCTGAGAAAGAACGCATCGTAATCGCCGGAACGATGATCATCAAAACCCAAGGCGCAATGACGAAAAACGACTCCAACGATGCTTGGCCAGCATCAAAAACATTGGACTCTCCCGGGAATACCCAAAGAAATAGGCCGTTGAGCAGGAGAAACATGGATACGACCACATAACCCAAAAGGGTGCTAAAAAAGGCTTGAAATTCCTTGCGAACCAGTGCGAACATCGTAATGGCGAAGTTAAGGCTTAGCCTTCATTCAGCACTTGGAAAGGTTCACTCTCCGGCCATGCTGACGACCAGGCCACAGGTGGAGCACTGAAAAGGGCCTTCGTTTTTGGCCAAATCTCCCCGAAGAGCTCCGACTTTCGATAAGCCTCTAAATCGATTTCGTCCTCCCACCAGCTCAATGTCGTTCGAACCGCGCCAACCCCCTGCCCATGGAGCAGAAGGACTTGGTGACAGCCTGGCATGGACTCAATCCGCGCATGAATCCTATCGAATAAGCTGTCAAACGCCTTCACGTTTGACGGATGAAACTCCATTTTGACAACGCGCAAAAGCATCATTACAAGGTTCCAGATTCAAATTGAATGCGAACGACCTGGTCGCGTTTCAATCCGAGAAGGGCATCCGCTCCTCCCCTGTCTCCAGGTGCGCTGTGGTTGTTCATAGCGATTTCTAACAAGCCCGCATAATTGAAAACAGCTACCTCCTTGCCGACTTGCACATCCTCATAGTGTTCAGATACTTTACGGATTGACATTCGGCTGGTACGTAATTGGATTTCAAACGGGCGACCTTTTCCAAATTCCTTGAAGGCGCCATGGGAAATATTGGTGATGACATTGCCGTAATCATCGATATAGACAACATGTCCAACCAATGTATCGTCGTCATAACTCAATCGGCGAGGTTGTGCCTCCTTCAAACTTCCCATCGTGCGACCGATGAGGTCCTCTTTCCCTCCCCGAGCAATATGAGCTGCTGCCGGCACGAATACTTCGCGTTCAGGAAACGTCGGCGCTGCCACATCCATATTCAATCCTGAAAAATCAAAGACACCTTCTGGTTCTTTATCGGAGAGCAAGCGAAACACGCCCGTATCGGCACCAATGAAATAATGCCCATCCAAACGAACCAATCTATGCGGACTCGTTGGTGTTTCGGCGCTGCGCACACAAATCAAATGAATGCATCCCTTCGGGAATTCCTTGTACACCGATCGCAACACAAAAGCGGCTTCAACGGCATCGAATTTCCGGATGCGATGGGAAATGTCCACAATACGCAAATCTTCGACGCGCTTGTGCAGCGCTCCTTTTATAACAGCTGTGTAATGGCTGTCTAAACCAAAGTCAGATGTTAGTGTAACGATTGGCATTTTACAAAGGTGGGGAACGTATTTTTGTATTTGAACATGCAAAAGAAAGAGATATCCATCGAAGGTGTTGATCCCCTATTGCTCTTGGGCCCCGAAAATGCGAACTGGCGCATTCTAAAATCAGCGTTTCGCAAACTGCATTTAATTACACGCGGCAACACCGTGTTCGCCCAAGGTGCGACAGAAGATGTGGGGCGGTTTGATGAGGTGCTGCGTATGATTCTTTGGCACATCGACCGGTACAATGCACTCGGTGAAGATGACATCCACCGCCTCATAGGCGCGGATGAATCCAAAGTGCTGACCCAATCCAAAAAAGACGATACGTTGGTCTATGGACCGAACGGAAATCGAATCACGGCCCGCACTCCTAACCAGCAACGCCTTGTCGATGCAATCCGAAAGGACGATATGGTCTTCGCCATAGGCCCCGCAGGCACGGGCAAGACGTATACCGCCGTTGCAATGGCCGTTGCTGCTCTGAAGGACAAACGCGTAAAAAAGATCATCTTGACCCGTCCTGCTGTTGAAGCCGGCGAAAACCTTGGTTTTTTACCAGGTGACTTGAAAGAGAAACTGGACCCGTATTTGCAGCCCCTGTACGATGCGTTGACGGACATGCTGCCCTACGACAAGGTGGCTGATTACCTCGAGAAAGGAATCATTGAAATCGCCCCGCTCGCTTTCATGCGGGGTCGCACGCTTGACAAGGCCTTTGTTATTTTGGATGAAGCCCAGAATACGACCGTTGCACAAATTAAGATGTTCCTAACCCGCATGGGCAAAGAAGCCAAATTTGTCGTAACGGGAGACGCTTCTCAAATCGACCTCCCCCACAAACAAACCTCTGGCCTGAAGTACGCCAAGCGTTTGCTGCCTGGTATTGATGGCATCTCTTTCGTTGAGCTTGACGGCTCCGATGTCATTCGGCACCGGTTGGTCAGGGCTGTCATCCAGGCATTTGAAAAATCTGAAGAAACTCCGGACACCAACGAATGAGCCAATCCCTTCACGCTTCGCGCTTCAATTTCCCGACCCAGACCCATGCCTACCATGGCAAAGTTCGCGACATGTACTCCATAGCGAATAATATGATGGTCGCTGTAGTCTCCGATCGCATCAGCGCATTTGACGCGATTTTGCCCGAACCCATTCCATTCAAGGGGCAGGTGCTCAACGGCATTGCTAGCTACTTTCTCGATGCAGTGTCCGACATTGTTCCTACCTGGAAAGTGGATACGCCGCACCCCCAGGTGACCATCGGACACGCCTGTGAGCCAATCCGATTGGAAATGGTCATCCGCGGCTACCTTACGGGTCACGCTTGGCGCACTTACAGTTCTGGAAAGCGCGTCCTCTGTGGCGTAGCCATGCCGGATGGAATGCAGGAACACGACCGCTTCCCACAACCGATAATTACGCCAGCAACGAAAGCGGAAGAAGGCCACGATGAAGACATCAGTAAGGAAGACATCCTGAAACGTAAAATTGTATCTCCTGCTCTGTACAAAGAACTTGAACGCGTGACCCGATCGCTTTTCAAACGCGGTTCAGAAATGGCTCAAAAGCAAGGATTGATTCTCGTGGACACCAAATACGAATTTGGACTGCGTAATGGTGAATTGTTCTTAATCGATGAGATTCATACACCAGACAGTTCACGGTATTTTATTGCCGAAGGCTATCAACAGCGCCAAGATCGAGGGGAGCAACAGAAACAACTGAGCAAAGAGTTTGTCCGAGAGTGGCTCATGGCCAACGGCTTCATGGGGCTCGAAGGTCAATCCATTCCTGAGATGCCCGAAGCATTCATCAATGAAATAACCGAACGTTACATTGGGCTCTTCGAACAAGTTACAGGGCGCTCCTTCGAACGCATAGCTTCAAAAAGTTTGGAAATCGACATCGAGACAGCAGTAGTTAGCTGGATCTCAGCCAACAGCAATGGGTAAGAAACGTCCACCTTGGCATGAAGATGCTCTAGCCGCAGTGCAAACCTTGCGCAAAGGCGGTGTCATTTCGCATTCTACAGATACCGTTTGGGGGCTCGCTTCAGACGCTACGTCTGATGCGGGGGTAAGGCGCATTTTTAACATCAAAGAACGACCCTTATCAGAAACCTTGCTAATGCTCGTCGACTCGGAACAAGAACTGGAGCGACTTCTTCCCAACTTGCCTGAAGCCGCATGGGAATTATTGGAAGTAAGCAATCGTCCCGTCACACTGGTAGGGACGATGGGAAGTAAAGTCCAGCACAATTTTGCACCGGGCATGGTTCGGGATGACGGGTCCATCGCAGTGCGTTTGGTTTCCGATCCATATTTAAGCTTCATAATTCAGGGCATTGGTGCCCCACTCGCCTCAACCAGCGCCAACCTGGCGACTCACCCCACCCCTATGACCTTCGCTGAAGTGAATGAACGAATCACAGCCACGGTGGACTTCAATGCCCGCTTCCGCCGTGAGGAATTGAATTCAAATCAATC
>DCPZ01000078.1 GCA_002323795.1 Flavobacteriales bacterium UBA1531
ACCATGCGGTTGTCGCCTTGAGCAAATGCATCTGTTGTAACACGCAAGCTGTGGAAGATGCCTTCATTTTGACCATCTGCTTCCAAAGTTGGGACAGACAGTTCCATAATCGGATCAAATGTATAATTGATCACTTGCGCCACTTCATTTTGTACATCGCACTGAGCGATCAGTCGCGCAGCATCGATGTCATTGAGCTCCGAAGCACTAACAGCGTTATCACGTAACTGATATACGAGGTAGCCCTCGAATAAGTAACTGCGTTGCTCATCGCTCAAAACTGTCCCATCCTCAAGTTCCGATGGAATTGATGGATCATTCGCACTGTATTCCTCTTCAAAATTATTCGACAAGGGGTTGCCGTTGGTCAGGTAGAGGATGAGCTCATTTTCCAACTCTTGGATGGTCACATCAGGCGCGTCTGGTCCCGAAACAATTTCAAAGCAGTTGTCAAATAAAGATTGAGCTTTGTCATCGGCCAAACGCAACAATTCCACACTCTCAAAAGGCTCGCCTCCCGTTGCACGAGCCCAGACCATGCCCACAGTGATGTTGTTGTAGTCTCCTGGTTCGAGGGTAAAGGGACCCGCCGATTGCAGGAACAGCCGATCGCCTGGAGGATTCCCTGCACCCACCTCCGTCCAAGGCTCCACATCGACTCCAACGGTTCCCCAAGAATAGGGATCCGTATCATCCGGAAACATGTAATCTGCAGGAATCTCTAAGTCCGCTCCTGTCGCTGCCGTGAGGCCATCGCCGCCATATGCCATGCGCTGCCCGTTTTTCCAAAAACCGCGCATGTAATTGTAATACTGGGCCGCTAAAGTTGGTTGGCCGTTGATTCCAAAATTCCAATTGTAGTAAATGAATTTGCGCATTCCGTAGCGCTCATTGTCAATGATGCCGTCGCCATAACCGATGCCGATGCCCTTGTATGGAATGCCAAGCGAATCGATGGCATCGCTAAAATTTGTGGTCAACGGATTGTCGATCGAATCCGCGTCTTGGTAAGGCCCTTCGAAGAAATCGACACCCATTGCCGGTGGATTTTCGCCATAGCCGATCGAGTAGCTCGTCGCCTCATCGAAAGCGTCGCCGTTGTAAGAGTATCCCAAACCCCTATTCACATCCACGCCTACATAATCGTCCACGTGGCCTCCCAAGTCACAATCAACCCATTGGGCAAAATATGTCTCCGTGAGAGTCTGAGTTCCTTGGTTGATCAACAAGTAGTTGTAAAACTGCATATTGTTGACCTCATCGTTGGTGGAAAACGCAAACGCTTGCGCACGAATTTCCATTCCAATCGGCTCGCCCTGCGACTCCGAGTGAATGTTTCCTTTGTCGTTGAAAATCCAGTAGTAGGTCTGGTCTCCGAATAACGGAACAGCGTCCTCGCGGCGGCGCTCAGCACAATCGATTTCTTGAATGAAGTCGTACCATGGATAATCTCCAGCTGAGGGGTCATAAAATCCGTTGCCATCGTAGTCATAGAAAGGGGCCAAGTAGAAGTCTTGATTGAGACTGACATTCCCATGTGCCGGATATTCGAAGAAATAAGATGGAATGCTATAACCCTGAGGAAATTGTTCTTCCATATCGCAATCCGGATCACCACTGCAATCAAAATACTGACGATGCCTCATCGCATCCGCGCGCTGTGAAATGGCAAAGCGATCATATTCCTCACAAACGGCAGGCCCGACCTCGGCACCGCCGGAATTGGTCAACGGGCCCGGCCAAAAATCATTTCCTGTATTTCGATAACGCACAGCGGCAAGTTTCAGTTGCTGATCCGGACTGATCCCTCCAAGCCACAAAGCACCCCCGTACACAACCGATACGCCCTCCTCCTTTGGAACCATGAAGGCGCCTTTGTCAATCGCACGATTGTACCAAAGGGCTCCAGCATTTTCGATGAGTGCACGAACATTGTTCCACTCAAGGTCACGTAAAGCTGTGGCGGGTGCACAAGCCTCTGCGCGGATTTGACCTTCTTCTCCAGCATGAGACTGAGGAACCGGAAACCCTTTCTGAAACATCGGACCTCCGTTGACTCCTGTTTGGGCACCTCCGATCATTGACACACACAAAAACGCTCCTAAAGTGAGCATTAGAGTCAGCACATTTTCACGGTAAAACATCATCGCTTTAGTCATATGAATGGGGTAGGAAGCCAAGGTACACTTCACGGCTTAAAAAAAACAACGCCAGGCAAATGGAATCATTCCTGCACCAACTCAATGCGCATGTCTGAGGTATAAAACACCCAGCCTTGAACACGCTGCTCCGAAACTGATTTGGACAAGGCCTCGCAATACTCCCGCACTTGAATGGCGTGCTTAGCAGCTGGCTTCCCTGTTTTGTAATCAATCACATGCCAAACGCCATCCAATTGCACAACCCGGTCAGGCCGCCCCACTTTTCCGCTGGTTAGACGAAGCGCGCGTTCTGCAAACACTTGGGCATGAGGCACCTCAAAGAAGCGCCTCATTTCCTCATGCCGTAAAATGGTCTCAACGGATTTCCGAATTATTTCACGGTGCTCAGGGGCGAGAGCGACGTTGCGGATCAAGCGACTTTGGACTTCATTCCAATCCCCGCAAACCACCACCTCGCTCAGAATTCCATGAACAGCATTCCCAAAATCCCTCGGGCTCATTGCACCTTCGGGAAGCGGTTCAGACCAGTGTGCTTTGGGCCGAGCAACCAATTGATGGTAGGATTGCCCAAGCAATAATTTTGGCTTCATCTGTGCGGCAGCTTCCTCGGAATCCGATGGTGAGTCCCCGGCCTTTCGATCCAATTGACCAAAAACCGAATGAACATCGTCCTCAAAAAATTCCGCAAAGGCTTCCTTCCACGCCTTCCAAAGTGCATGTGACAACCCTTTGGCTTCCGCTCCTATCTCTGGTTCGGACTTGAATTCCAAGAGCACGTCAAGGCGTTCAATGGCCCGAGTCATCGCCACATATGCGATGTTCAAGGCATCCAATTGCGTGCGGCCAATCTCGTCCTCCCGAATCGAATTCAGAGGAGTATCCTTGAGGTCTGAATCTCGTAAAAGAGCCGCCGGCAAACCGTATTCAGAAGCATCCAATAAGACCGGCAATTCGTCTTTGAATTTCGTGAAATCCGAATCAATCACCGGCACGATCACAATCGGAAAAGCCAACCCTTTGGCTTTATGTGGCGTCATGATTTGAACTGCGTTATTGCCGCCACTGACCCGAATACTGCGCTGCTTACCCTTTCGATCCCACCAATCCAAAAATGTGCGCACCGTCCCATTCCGTTGCGCTCCCAACTCTTGAGCCGCCTCGAGCATTCCTTCCGCATAAGCCGGAAACACCTGACCCCATCCCAAAGATTCAAAGCAGTGGCCGATTATGGCCGTGAGGGGTTCGGATGCATGCTGCTTCAAATTCAGCTTTGGCGCAAGCGCCTTCAATAATTGAATCGTCTTCACGAAGTGCTTGACACGCGGGGTACCTCCCTCATCGTGAAAGGGTTGTTGCCCCATATGAGCTTGAAGCATTTCTGACTCGTTGTATTCCTTGTGAATGGCGCAAAAGCATTGGATGAACTCAATGATGTGCCTTGGGTCTTCAGGGTCTAAGGCAATGCGCATGATAGCAACGACGGCACGCGGAGCCGGATGCCGACCCAAGTGCAAACTTTCTGAGGTCCATGGTGTCACACCATGATCAAGCAAGAACTGCGCAAGTAAGGCGCCATCGCGATTGCGTCGAATCAAAACCGCAACATCTTCAAGGCCAAAAGAATTTGGATCGGCAGAAGGAACATACGTGTGCCTTCCTTCGGATTCAACCAACGTGCCACCCGTGTGCGACAATATTCTCTCGAGCACCCATCGGTGACGCATCGCCGTTCGCACATCCGCATCGGGTTCCACAATCGAACGCACCATCACCTGGCCCGTAAAGGATTTAGCTGGTTCTTGCTTCAGACCATTGTACACCGATTTGAGCCCCTCTGGTAAGGAATGCTGAATCTGCTCAAACCATTGATTATTCCATTCAACGATGGCCGTTCCCGAACGAAAATTCTTGTTCAATGTCACATTCGTACCCGTACGTTCCAAAGTGGCTGCAGCCATCTCTAGAACAGATCCCGGATTACCAATGAGTTTGGGAAGTGCCTCGAGTTGCTCATAATTGCCATTTCGCCAGCGATAAATGGCCTGTTTTCCATCTCCGACCACCATGCCCAAGTTGCCTGTGGATAGGATGTGCTCAAATAATTGAACCAGGTTATGCCACTGGGTGATCGAAGTATCCTGAAATTCATCGATGAAAATGTGCTTGTAGCGATTGCCAATGCGCTCGTAGATGTATGCCGCAGGGTTCTGTCTTACAATCGTCGCGATTTCACGGTTCAAGGTCGAGAGCAAACGAACGTTACGCTCTTGCTGGACCGCATCCAATTCGGTTCGAATCAACCCCAAAACTCCGATAAGGCTAACGCGCTCCTGCAAGTGTTCAAACAGTTTGAACCTCTTTCCAGAATCGCCGGCATACAGTTCCTGCCATGACTCGATGGCAGTGTTCACGCTTGGAATGACCGCTTCAATGCGCTGCATGACGCCGGCATCCACATTTTTTTTCGAGTAGCTGCCAGATTCTACCTGCCCCATCAATCGATTGCTCATCGGTGCCTTGCGACCTGCACCTTTGGCAATTCTAGTAAGCCATTTGGGCAAATCCCCGTAATAAAAATCGCCATTCCCTAGACCCTGACCATCGATAACTTCAAGCGCTTTACGAGCGGTTTTGATCTGTTCTTGGCGCTGGAGACTCAGGGTTTTTCGAATCTCTTTCCGATACTCATCGAGTCGCTGTGGATGCCACACATCGGGGTCCAATGCGTTCAATGCGCTCTGCATGTTCTCTTTGGTGACCTGCTTGCCGAACCTCACCAATTGCGACTTTAATTGGGCATTCCGCTCTTCCTCCACCTGCTGGCGGACGAAGCCCTCCAGCAAACTTGTTAAGGCTTCCTGTCCTGGACGCCCCACCCGATCCATGACTCGAGTCACAGCTGCCTCTACAAGGGAATCTTCATCCAATTCAATCTGGAATTCTTCGTCCCATTTCAAGTCCCTCGAAAAACTTCGGACCAGACGATTCACAAAGCTGTCGATCGTCATCACGCTAAAATCTTCGTAGCGATGCAACATCGCCTCCGATAAAAGTCGTGCACGCCGCTGAATCTCATCTGAAGGCAAATTCAATCGAAGCACACCATCGCTGCCCTCTGCTGGCGATATGAGTGACTCCCACATCGCACCCTCTCCCATTGAAACTTGGACCACGTCTTGCATGATGCGATCTTTCATTTCCTGTGCAGCCTTATTGGTAAATGTAATGGCCAAAATTCGACGGAAATAATGCGCGTCATCTCGACGCAGGCAACAGGCGAGATATTCCTGCACCAGACGAAACGTCTTACCAGAACCCGCGGAAGCTCGAACAATAAAAAACGGACCTTCACGGAATTTTTGCGTCATTTTTGTCTGGAATTGTGATTAAATGCAACTTCTGGGCAAATTAGGTGTCTTATTTTTGTGAAACCACTCAGGAAATGAAAAACCTCTTCACATTTACCGTCCGTCACGTCCAAGCCCTCGCTATGGCTCTGGCACTTTTCACTTTTGTAAGCTGCGACAACAATAGAGAAGAAGAAGTTCTTCCCGGTTCTGTGCGGATAGAATTCAATCACAAATGGAATGGAGAAGAATCAGGGATTGGGGAGGTTCTTAATGATCATCTCAATCACCCCGTGCGCCTCGATAACTTGCAGATGTATATCTCTCCGATAGAGTTAAGAAATGAACGAGGCGAATGGATCGAAGTCCTAGATGTTGCGTTGCTCGACTTTGCCATTGACGGGCAACGAATGACTGCTAGCGCCGAGTCAGGAACGTACAATGCCCTTCGATTCGGAATGGGATTGCCGCCCGAAATCAACACGAACATTGACCCCGCTTCATATGCCAACGAACATCCACTCAGCGTTCCGGGCTCCGCAGGTATGTTCTGGACATGGTCCTCTGGGTATGTTTTTGTCAAATACGAAGGGAAATTTGCCACAGAAATTGGCAATCAACTGCTCGAGCCGCTCTCTTATCATTGCGGAACAGATGAAAGTTACCGGATGGTCACATTTGATTTCGAGGAAAACATCGTGATCCAAAGCGAAGAAATATCAGCGTTCGGTCTGGACTTTGATGCTGCAGCTACCTTGATTGGCCCGGAAGATTCGATTGACATTGTTCAAGACCCCGTGACGCACAGTGCGCAGGGGACGATACTTGCAGCGCGACTGATGGATTTGATGGACGACGCTTGGACCCTAAATCCATTGTAACTTAGTGCATGAGTATGTGCTGCCGTCCACCACAAATTGCGCTGTTTTTATTCCTCACGCTCTGCTTAATTGGATGCAAAGGATGCAATCCTGACACCTGTGACCCGCCGTGCGACACGATTGCGACGCCTTACACGCTTGAAATCCCCCCCTTTTTTCCACCCATGGACATCCCTGAGGACAACCCCCTCACAGAGGAGGGGATTGAGTTGGGGCGCCTTCTTTTTTGGGAAAAAGCGCTCTCGGCAGATGGAAGCATGAGCTGTGGCTCATGTCACTTACCTTCCGCTGGGTTCGCAGATCCAAATCCGTATAGCACGGGTATCACGGGGGCACAAGGCATCCGAAACGCCATGGCAATTGTCAACCTTGGTTGGGCGAGCGCATATTTCTGGGATGGTCGTTCAACATCGCTTGAAGAACAGATTTTGGAGCCTGTTTCACACCCCGATGAAATGGCTCTTCCCTGGAATGAGGCGGTGCAAAAGCTGCAAAACATGGGGACAAACGAAAATGACATTGACTATCCAAGTCGATTCAATCTTGCCTTTGCGACAACAGAGATCACCCCCGACCTCGTGACCAAGGCCATTGCCCAATTCCTCAGAATCATGGTCTCTGCAGATTCCAAGTTTGATCAATGGCGACGTGGTGAGACCTCTCTGACAGATGACGAATTTGCCGGGTACCAAATGTTTCTTCTAGAAGGAGGAGATCCGGAAATCACTCCGGGCGGACAATTTGGGGGTGATTGCTTTCATTGTCACAGCGAGGCCGGATTGCAGTTCAGCGATTACCTCTTCCGCAACAATGGATTGGACAGTACATTTACGAACGATGCAGGTTTAGCAGGTGTCACCGGAAATTCATTGGATTCAGGACGATTCAAAACACCGACCTTACGCAACATCGCTTTGACCGCGCCTTACATGCACGATGGTCGGTTTCAGACCTTGGAAGAAGTCATCGATCATTATAATTCCGGCGGCCTCCCTTCGACAACAGTCGATCCTTTTATGAAGTACAATACAGGTGGGCTCATGCTAAGCGAAGCCCAAAAAGCGCGCCTGATTGCTTTCATGCATACGCTCACGGACACAGCCTTCATTGCAGATCCACGATTCCAAGACCCCCATTGAAACGGGATTTGAAACTCCATTTGCTGTGGTCTGCAAGGCACCGCAAAGCAATCAAGAAGCAATTTGCTCGATGGAAAAGACAGCCTCCAAAGTCACTGGATGAAAACTTTCAAGTAGCCCACGAGGCCGTCTTCGAAACCATCGACTGCCTCGAATGTGCCCATTGCTGTAAAACCACTAGCCCTATCTTTAAAGAACGTGACATTCAGCGGATTGCTAAGACACAGCGCATGTCAATGTCACGCTTCTCTCAGCAATATTTAAAGCGCGATGATGACGGTGACTGGGTGCTGAAGACTTCACCCTGCTCCTTCTTAGAAGCGGATACAAATGCTTGCTCAATTTATGAGGTCCGTCCGCAAGCTTGCAGAGAGTATCCACATACCAATCGAAAGAATATGGCGGGCATTCTCAGTTTGACTGAACGAAATGCACACCTATGTCCCGCCGTGTCCTCGATTGTTCAAATGATGGTGAATCGCTCGGACAACAGTTAAAATGTAACCTACGCGGAGTTTTGCCGTAAAAGGCGATATGATCCGCTTAAAAATCATATCTATCGCATTGTTGGGCAGCCTTTTGTTGCCACAAACAATTCACGCGCAATGCGCGTCAGTACTGGGTTCCGATGGCATTGCCACAGAAACTCCATCTTGGTACAACTGCTCGGGATCCAACGAGCTTCAAATCGAAACCGCATCGGCGTGGTCCGACTTGGTCATCGATTGGGGTGACGGGACGACCGTGCAACCGATTGGAAGCTTCATCACAGATGATCTCCCTTTGGTGCACATCTATGATGGAACAGCATCCAATTACATTGTGACGCTGTCTGAGGCCAATGGTTCTTGCACCGTGACCGGTCACTTCAATATTGGCATGCCCGAGGGCAATCTGACCAGCAGTGACATTCAAGTTTGCCAAGGTGGATCCATCCAGTTTTCTCAAGAAGCAGATGGTGTCGACTACGCATGGAATTTCGGAGCGAACGATCTCTATTTGCCCACTGCTGCCGGTAACGTGAACTTCACGTTTCAAAACGCTGGTGAATTTCAAATACAGAGCGTAATCTCGCTTCCTGGAATGGAGTCGACTTGCACAGATACCACGAGCATGGTAGTGGAAGTCCTGCCCAATCCGGTCATCGAAACCACCTTCTCTGCCACTGAAGGTTGTGGCGAGGTGATTGTCGATGCGGAAGTCTCTTCTGCCAGCGCTTTCAATTACGTCTGGACGTACAACACCGACCAACCCATGTTCACAGGCGGAACAACGTTGGAATCGGTTACTTTCGATTCCGTTGGAAACCACCCCATATCATTGACAGTAACCGGATGGAATGGATGCCAGTCCTCAGATCAAGAAATCATTACAGTACACCCGCTACCCAACCCTAGCTTTGGATTTGATGCGGTATGCGAAGGTCAACCGACCCATTTCGATGACCAGTCAACAACTCACTGGAGCACAGATATCACAGGATGGCATTGGACATTCGGCGATGGCAACGAAAGTTTTGAGTCAAACCCTACAAATGATTACACATTTACAGGCGATTACAATGTATCGTTGATTGTGACGACTCCAGAATGTTCGGCGTCTAGCTCACAGCTGGTTTCTGTTCACCCCAACCCCACTGTTGATATTGTTTCATCCACTCAAACAGGATGCTCTCCCTTGGAGGTTGACTTAACGGCCAATGGCATATTCGCGAATGAGTTTGCCTGGACACTCGGATCCGAAACAGCGTCAGGTGACGAAATCACCCACGTTCTCACGACTGCTGTGGATGAAGATCCTGCACATGAACTCTCGGTGACGGTAACTTCCAACCAAGGCTGCACTGGAACTGAGTCAATCATCATCGAAGCATTGCCTTCTGCACAGGCCGATTTTACAATCGCGGCAGATGCGGGATGTGCTCCTTTTACCCCAGTCATAACAAACGCCTCATCGGGTGCAACTGATTTTGAATGGTGGTTGAATGGAGCTTTGACATCTGCTTCAAACGATTGGAACACTGCACTGGGAAACAATGGCGAATTCATCTCGAATGAAACCATTGAACTTGTTGCACTCGCTGACAACGGATGTCACGATTCTACAATGCAAACAGTGCAAGTATACCCACAACCTGATTTTAGTTTCGCTTTGCCAACGGATTCGGTTTGCTCTCCATTGGAATTCACTTTGCCTTTGGTGAATGGATCCGTGTCGCATGAATGGAATTTGGGCAACGGCACAACTTCCACAGAAGAAACACCTCATGTTTTTTACCAAAATACGGGTTCAGGCTTGATGGGCACTTCCATCACTTTTGCAGGCATATCTCCATTTGGCTGCACTGACATGCATACCGAAACAGTTTACATCCGACCACAACCTGTGGCTTCGTTCACTTCGGATGAAGTGGATGGGTGTGAGCCTTTGGCTGCAAATTTTGAAAATACGACCACCAATGCTGATAGCTACATTTGGGATTTTGACAATGGCATCACAGACGATGGTGAAACAGCCTCTTATGCATTCTCAACCTCTGGCGAGGTAGAAACATTCACGGTAACGTTGACCGCCACCGATGATCTCGGATGTTCAGATGTTGCAAGTCAGACAGTGACTGTTTACCCAGCGGCTGACTTCACATTGGATTTGAGTTCGGCTCCAACATGCGCTCCGGTAGAGTTGACATTGCCTTCTTTTGAAGGTCTTTACAACTTCGATTGGAACTTTGGTGATGGCACAACATCCATTGAGAATGGTCCAAGCCACACGTGGGATAACAATACCGATAACACATCAGCATACATCATCACGCTGGAAGCAGAGACAGAATACGGTTGTGGCGGAATGGCCGTTGCTTTATTACAAGTGAATCCTTCGCCTTCTGCGACCTTCTCAGCAGACATCGACGCAGGTTGCGAGCCTCTGTCTGTCAACTTCCTCAGTGAAACATCGTTGGCGCAATCATTCATCTGGGATTTCGGAAATGGTGAAACTGCTGCAACTGAAAATGCAGCGCAAGAATTTGCAGCGAATGATGGGACAAACACAACGTTCGACGTAACCTTGACGGTCACACATGCATTAGGCTGCACAGACACAGCATCGGAAACAATAACGGTATTTCCATCTGCAATGGTCGACCTCGCTTTGCCGATTGACTCAGCCTGCTCTCCTTTGACCTTGACCATGCCCGAATTTGGCGGCGTTGAAAACATCACATGGAACTTTGGCGATGGAAGCACTTCAAACGAAGCCGCTCCTTCACACACCTGGGAAAATAACACGGGTGAGTTGATGACGTCAACGGTGACATTCTCAGCGCAAACGCCTAACGGTTGCGCTGGTAGCGCGACTACTGAAGTATTCATCAAGCCACAACCTGTGGCAGAATTCAGCACAGATTTTGACAACGGATGCGAACCTCTGGTGAGCCAATTTGGAAACAACAGCTCGAATGCTGATGCATTCGATTGGAATTTCGGAAACGGGGACTCTTCCAATGACCAAAATCCGAGCATGGTATTCTTGGCGGGAAGCGGTACTGAAACGTTCACCGTAACCCTCACAGCAACAGACGAACTCGGATGCTTCGACACAGCAACCCAAGACGTAACAGTTCACCCAAGTGCAGATTTCACCTTGGATCTCGGCAACGACTCAGTTTGCTCACCTTTGAGCATCGATCTTCCGGCAATTGACAATGCACAAAACATCACATGGAACTTTGGCGATGGAAGCACTTCAAACGAAGCCGCTCCTTCACACACCTGGGAAAATAACACGAGTGAGTTGATGACGTCAACGGTGACATTCTCAGCGCAAACGCCCAACGGTTGCGCTGGCAGCGCGACTACTGAAGTATTCATCAAGCCACAACCTGTGGCAGAATTCAGCGCATCAGAAACAAGCGGATGCGAGCCACTCGTGACCACATTTGCAAATAACAGCACCAACGGCGACTCGTACATCTGGAACTTCGGAGAAAGCTTGCTTCCTGGTGAGTTCAATATGGCTCCTTCTGTGGTTCACGAATTCAACGCCATCAGCGACGACGCGATCACGTACAGTGTGACACTTTTGGCCATTGACGCCTTGGGATGCACTGACCAACGCACACTCGATATTGAAGTATTGCCTTCTCCAGAATTTGACTTGGTGTTGGGCACAACAGAAGCTTGCTCTCCATTGGTTTTGACCATGCCTGAAATGAACGCATCAAACACTGGGTTCTGGTCGTTTGGTGACGGGACTTTTTCCAACGAGAATACGCCGGTCCACAGCTGGAGTAACAACAGCATGGAGCTCGCATCGTTCTCTATTGAATTTCAAGGAGCCAACACATTTGGATGCTCAGGAAATGCAAGTGCTAATGTGGATGTAAAACCTCAGCCAATTGCTGCTTTCACAAGCGCTGATTCAGAGGGTTGTGCTCCGTTTGATGCTTCCATCACTAATTTGAGTGAGCGAGCGGATAGCTATGCGTTCAACTTTGACGACGGCATGAGTGAATCCACCAACGATTTGGGTCAAATCTTGCACACGTTTACCGGAGCCGATACCGTTGTGACCTATGCCGTGAGCCTCACAGCAACGCATGATTTAGGTTGCAGCGATGTTCACGAAGAAGTCATTACAGTATTCCCAGGCGCTACGGCCTCATGGATCGGGACAACAGAAGGATGCGCACCTTTCAATGCATCCTTGCTTTTAGATGCAACGGCAACGACTAACGCCATTTGGCACTTGAACGGTGAAATCTTCACCGGCGATTCACTGAATGCAACTTTGGCCGGTGCAACCGGCACAAGTGCAGAGCATACCATTGGTCTGGAAGTGACTTCTGAATTTGGCTGCGTGGATTCAACTGATATTGAGGTCACAGTTCACCCTGTTCCAGCCTTGAGCCTTTCCACTTCAACATCTGCTTCATGCTCTGATGAAATGTGGTTGATTTTCAATGACACGCAATTTGCAGACAGCAGTGCGATCACATTCAGCGACGGTTCTGAGCTCATTAACCCAACGGATAGCATTGTCATGAACATGGTCAATGACAATCCGAACGATATGATTGTTGAAATGACGCTCACAGCTTTCACCAACTTCGGTTGCTCTGCTGCTTCAGGACTGGCCCACATCGTGCACCCAAATGTGACTGCAGATTTTACATCACCTGAAGCCGCATGTACTCCTTTAACAGTTGACTTCATCAATAATTCTGTGAATGCCTCTGGTACGATTGCATGGTCTTTCGGTGACAATTCTACCTCCAACGAGAGCAATCCTGTGCACGTGTTCAGCACGGAGTCTGTGGATGACACAACATTCACGGTTTCGCTTCTCGCAACCAATACAGCCGGTTGTGCTGATAGCACTTCAGCTGAGATCATCGTATTCGGACGACCTTTCGCAGAAATCACTTTGGACAGCTTAGAAGGATGCTACCCCGTGGACGTCACCTTCGCAAATAACAGTGTTGGTCACACTTCCGTCTCCTGGAACTACGGAAATGGTGAATTCGGAGTGGTCAGCGATTCGTTGCACACGAAAACTTTCTTCAATCCAACGGAGAATATGATCACGTACACCACTGTGATTGATATCATGAATGAACACAACTGCGAAGCTTCGGCAAGTGTAGATTTCGATGTTGCTCCATTCTTGAATGCTCAGTTTGATATGATTGCACAGGGATGCTCTCCCGTCGATGGCCAATTGATCAACCAGTCAGAAGGGGCTGCATCATTCATCTGGAACTTCAATGACGGCTCTGCACCATCCAATGAAATCAACCCTTCACATGTCTTTGTAAATAATACGAACGAGGACCAAACCTTCGAGGTGGAATTGATTGCATTGAGCGCATACGGTTGTGCAGACACCATTGCTGTTGGTCTTGAGGTCTATCCCATGCCTGAAGCAGAATTCAGTGTAACCCCTGCAGTCCAGACGTACCCAAATACGACTGTTGGCATCAACAACAACAGTTTGGCTTCGACCAGCGCCATTCAATACTGGAGTTTTGGTGACGGCGATGAAGTGGTCACTGACCAACCGATTTTCCATACGTTTGATTCTTGGGGGACGTACAACATCACCCTTTTGGTCGACAACGGAATTTGTGCCGATGCACACACAGAGCAAATCAACATCTTGTCTCCGAATCCGGTAGCTAGTTTTGTGGGTGGAGGAAGCGGATGCGCACCCTTGATGGTGGCGTTCGAAAACAACTCAAACCACGGCGCTGGTTACGTTTGGAACTTCGATGATGATCACATGACATCAGAAGAATCTCCGATTCATGTATTCACACGACCCGGAATTTATAATGTTTCCTTAACCGTCATTGGTTATGAAGGACAGGAAGAGCACGTGATTCACTACGGTGCAGTTGAAGTCTTCCCATCGGCAACTGCTGCCTTTGTAAATAGCCCGACCGAAGTCATCATTCCTGACCAGCCTGTCGAGTTTGTGAACTTGTCGGATGACGAAGCCCTTGAGTTCTTGTGGAACTTTGGTGATGGTCAAGTGAGCACAGAATCAGATCCGATTCACCTCTACACAGAGCCTGGGGTCTACGACGTAACCTTGACTGCCAACAATGCGTTCAACTGTCCAACATCTTACACGTTGGAGCACGCTGTAGAAGCCACCACCGGAGGATTCATGGAATTCCCAACTGCTTTCACACCCATCAATGGTGGTGGAACCGGCGGGAGCTATGACCCGGCCGCGTTGGACAACGATGTATTCCACCCTTACCACACTGGAATTGTTGAGTACGAGCTCATCATTTTCAACAAATGGGGAGAGTTGATCTTCCGCTCCACCGATGTCTATATCGGTTGGGATGGATACTTCGAAGGAATTTTGGCCCGACAAGACGTATATGCTTGGAAAGCCACCGCCCAGTTTAGCAATGGTCACCGCGTAACCAAAGCAGGTGATGTAACCCTGATCGTTCAGTAATAAATCGAACCATGACATTTCAATTGATATACCCTCGCGCCATGAAAGCGTTCAACATCATTGGTCTATTGACCTTCACCTTATGGGCACAGGACTCATTGGCTCAGGATTTGCGTTTCACGCAGTCCAATGCCATCCCGACGATTGTCAACCCGGCATTTGCAGGTTCTTCTGACGATGCACGTGTATCCAGCGTATACCGCAACCAATGGGCATCCATGCCCGGGTCTTATGTCGCTATGCACGTTGCACATGACTGGTACAATCGCAACCTGAACAGTGGCTTCGGCATCTTGTTCAGCAATGAAGAAGCAGGTGCAGGCGGATTGAGCACGACACGAATTGCGGGGCAATTCGCCTATGAAGTACCACTCGGAAACGGATGGCGGCTCCGCCCCGCTTTGCAAGCTGGTCTGGCTTCTCGATCCATCGAAATGCAGGAATTGACCTTTGGTGATCAGTTGATCCGAGGGCCGCAGGTATCGACCATCGAGGACCGACCAAGCGTCGCACAGCAATACTTTGATTTCGCTGCAGGCATGCTTGTGACAGGCCAGTACACATGGTTGGGCTTTTCATTTGATCACTTGAACAATCCGAACGAAAGTTTGAACCCGATGTTCATCGATCCAATGGATGTAAAAGCTTCAGTACATGGTGGATTCCGAATGCCATTGATTGATTACTTGCACAACAAAAACCATGGGGACTTAGTCTTCGCGTTCAATTACATGGCACAAGGTGCCTTCGATCAAATGGACTTGGGTTTATATTATGATACGAAACCATTGAGTTTTGGATTGTGGTACCAAGGACTGCCATTTGGACACACCATCGAGGGTGGAGCCGACATCGATGCCGTAAGCGTAATCCTCGGATATGGGCAGGACAACTGGAAAGTTGGATATAGCTACGACATGACCTTGAGCACATTGGGCTTGGCCACGACTGGTGGAAGCCACGAAATTGTATTGAGTTATAACTGGCGAACGCAACAGCGCAGTCGAGCAAAATCACCGCGCTACTTGCCTTGCCCCGTTTTCTGATAGTTAAGCGGATCAGAATTCACAACGCAAGCCCGGTTGTTTCAATTGATCTCATCAATTGAAGCTGCTGGGCTTGCTCCTTTTCATGAAACTCGAATCTGATTGACTTCTGGTTGCAGCTCAACACCGAATTGAGCCCTCACGTCATCAATGATGTCAGTGGCCAATCTCCAAATTTCGTGACCTGTTGCCTTCCCATAATTGACAAGTACTAGGGCCTGTTTATCATGAACTCCGCAGTGCCCACGTCGTTTCCCTTTCCAACCCGCTTGCTCAATCAACCAACCCGCAGCCAACTTGAAAGAGCCCCCTTCCAGCGGGTAGTGAATCACGTTTGGATGGTTGGACAAAACCTCCTGAAATGCCTTCGGGTCAAGGATGGGATTTTTAAAAAAACTCCCCGCATTTCCCAGCTTGGCCGGATCTGGCAATTTGGACCTGCGGATGCGCATCACCGCTTCCGAGACATCTCTGTGCGTGATCTCCTGAGGCGGAAGGTGCTGAAGTTCAGATTGAATCGCACCATAATCCATATGCAACGGGGCGTTTCGTTCCAATCCAAAAGCGACCCGAACGATGACCCATAAATTTTTCTCCTTTTGCTTGAAGATACTTTCTCGGTAGCCAAATTCACAAGCTGCGTGATCGAATCGATGCAGTTCACCTGTCTTTCGATTCACTGCTTCGAGCCACAAAAAACGATCCTTGACCTCCACACCGTAGGCTCCAATGTTTTGCATGGGCGACGCACCCACAGATCCCGGAATCAGAGCGAGGTTTTCCAAGCCATTCCAACCTTTCTCAACGGCATGTAAAACCAAATCGTGCCATGATTCTCCGGCGCCGACCACAACCTCAAGGCAATTGCCGTCGTCATTGAGCACTTCCATGCCTTTGATGCCCTGTTGAAGCGTCATTCCCTCCCAATCCGAATGCAAGAGCACATTGGATCCTCCGCCTAAAATTAAAAGCTCCCAACTGCTCTGCTCAGCAGCCATCAATGCCTGACGAACCTCTTCGTCCGATCGGACCAAAGTGTGATGACGCGTGAAGGATGACACTCCAAATGTGGTCAAAGGTTTCAATTGAACATTTGATTCCAAAGTCAGCGTTTCAATGCCTGCTGCGCTGAAACGGCCGAGTTTCGAGGAAGATTCTCGCACCGTCCTCGCATGGACTCGTTCAAAAAAAACTTCCTTGGAAATTGCCTTGGATTGAGCGGCCTCCTCGCGCAACTCTTGCAACCACACAAATCGTGGATAATCGGATGCAAAATGAGCATGCACGAGCCATTCCGTCGAACCCAACGGTTGGAATTCAACGGCATGACGCGGCCCTTCAATTGCATAGAGGGAGTCCGTCCCCTCGAGCATCCGGAATTGAGGATATTCCATCATCATTTTGCACCAGCAAGTTCGCATTTAACTAGGAAACAAACGCGAGCAATTGGCGTTGTATTTTTGAACAAGCACTTTTCACTTATGGCGTCCACTGAATCCGAATCTCAGCCCAAAGGGCATCTCTCTGTTGAACAAGGTCGATCTTCGGCAGAACTTGGGCAGTGGGTCAACGCATTGATTGCTTTCGACAACGCCCTCAATGAATCCGATGTTTGGAATGCTGATCCCGACTTCTTGAACGACCGAGCCGTAGCACTTTTTCACAATGAACGAGCCCACGATGCCATTGGCGTGCTTACCGATGCCATTCGCCTTCAACCCCAATACGGTTATCGATTTGCGGCGAGAGGTTGGATGCGTCAAGCACTGAAAGATGTGAATGGTGCTATCGCAGACTACGAGCAAGCGATTGCGCTAGATCCCGACGATGCCATAACCCAAAACAACCTCGGGCTTTTGGAAGAACAGTTGGGCCGAATGGAATCTGCCAAGCAGCGATTTGCAGCAGCTGATCAACTCGATCAAGTGCTTTCAGAGAACGACATCAAAGTTCAATCTTCTGAACAACACACACCGACGGAAACGAATGAAACATCTCATCGAACAGTTTCAAATAAAACGTCAAAATCCGGCCCCACTGCGTGGACCGAATTGACAAAGGCAGTGACCACAACAGAGGGTCGAAGGGAATTCATTGATTTCATTCGCAATGGTTTTAAATTGAACCATTGAAACAACCCTCTTTGACGCAGACACAATATTTTTTAGAGCGAACAGCTCGCATGGTGTTGGCTCATGACCAGCATACGGAATGCTTGGTCATCGTGCCAAGTTCTCGGGCAGCGCGCAAATTGGAAAGAATCATAGCGGGAATGATGGGTCAAAGCGGCTGGCTCCCAGAAGTCAAAACATTGAATGAGGTGCTCCGAGACAGCACAGGCCTCTGCACCTTAGACCCTCTCGCAGCGCAGGCGGAGTTATTCTCCTGTTGGCGAAAACTTCAAGAAGCAAGCGGTGAGCGTCAATCCTCCTCAGATTCGCGCTCTTTTCAATCCTTCATGCCTTGGGGGCGCATTGCTCTTCGTGATTTTAACGAAATCGATCAACATTTGCTGGAAGCTTCACAGGTTTTCCAAAACCTATGCGACATCGAAGGGATTGAGGATTGGAGCTTCGCAGATGAAAAAAAATTGGGCAACGCGCAGCGTTCCTTTTTGAAGCAATACTTGCAGTTGGGACCGCTTTATGCAGCCTTTCAAGAACGACTTCTCGAACACGGTTTGGGGTATGCAGGACTGATCGCTCGAAAGGCGGCGCAAGAGCAAAGCAGGCTCAAATACTCGCATATTTTTGTCGCAGGATTGAGCGCTCTCACTCCTGCAGAGCGCAAGTTCTTGAGGCAATTTGATTCAAAAAATCAGCTTACTTGGCTCTGGGATGGCGACGAGAGCTATGTGCTCTCAGATGAAATTGAAGCCGGACTTTTCATCCGAGAACAAGGAGGTTGGGGCAATGGCAACGCTCTCAATGCGCTGTCGAAGCGCCTGTCAAAATCGCCCCCCACAATCCACAGGGTTGCCTGCAGCAGCACGGTGATGGAATGCCAATACGTGCGTGAAGTGTTGGAATCAATTCATCCTGAAGACTGGAGCAAAACAGCCGTAGTGTTGCCCGATGGATCACAACTCCCATTGCTTTTGCAATCGCTTCCTGCCGGGATGCAATCTGCCTACAACGTTACCATGGGGCTTTCTTGGAATGACACACCGGCCTTCTCATTCTTGCAATGCGTTCGGGTCATGACTCAAAAATCCACTTCAGCTTGGCACATTTCGGACTTGCAACAACTCTTCGGTGAGTCATTGACTCGCCAAGCACTGCAAGCTGAACTCCTCCAAGCGGATGCTTTTAATGTGTTGCAAGCTGCAGCGAAACGCAAATGGGCATGGTTCAGTGATGAACGCTTAAATGACCAATCGCTTGGGACCGTGGCGCCGTTTTGCGCCGCAATTGGTCGTTTGAGAACCGCGGATGCCGGGGAACTGCTTGAAGCTTTAACAGGATGGACACGCGGAATTGCAGAAGCCCTGGAATCTGCTGAAAAACCAGACCCCTGGAGCAGCGTTGGATGGGAACGCGTAATGCGCGCAGTTGGGCTCATGCTAAGATTCCAAGAAGAGTTCGGATTACTGAAAACCGCAAGTGAAGTCTGGAGCATTCTGTTCTCCAGCCTATCTACAAGCCGAATCGATCTTCTGGGAGAGCCGGAAGAAGGACTTCAAATCATGGGGCTCATTGAGAGCCGCGCTCTTGACTTTGAGCGGGTCATTTTGCTCGACTGCAATGAAGGTAATCTTCCAAAAACCAGCGTACCAGACAGTTTTATCCCCTACGATCTGCGCGCGGTTTGGAAACTCCCGAACCGTCATCACAAAGAAGCGATTTACGCGTACTACACCTATCGACTCTTCAACCAAGCCAAAGATGTGCATATGGTCTACCGCTCTGAAGACGAATCCTCTGAAAAAAGTCGGTATCTGCTGCAGATCGAACGTGCCTTTCGACCGAATGGGAAGGATCTACTGCCTTTGGAAAAAGTGGCCGTCTTCGCCCCTCTCCCTGATCCCCGTCCTGAAATTGCCCCAATACAATGGAATGATTTCGCACGCAAACGACTGGAAGGCTGGGCAAAACGAGGCATCAGCCCTTCAGCTTTGAATTCTTTCATGGCGTGCAAACGCAATTTCTATTACCAGTACATTTTAAGGCTCAGCGAACCTCGGGAATTCACCGAAGAAATGAATTCCAGTACTTTTGGTACCATCGTTCACCAAGTGTTGGAAGACGGATTGAGCGAGATGCTGGACAGGCCAATGACCCGTGAACTCCTATTGCACTTCAAACAACACATCACTTCTTATTTGGAAGCTTCTGTTGAAAGGCATTTCAATCGAGAATTGACTTCTTTCGGTGAGAATTACCTCCACCTGACCATCGCAGAGGCGACTTTGGTAAAACTCATTGGCGCAGAAATGGCAGAACTAGAGGACAATCAGGCAAAAACCATTGGTTCACTTGAAGCCACGCTCGGTCATTCCTTTCAAATTGATCATCCTCATTTCTCTGAAGTGAGACTTCACGGAATGGCCGACCGAATTGATACCGAAAACGGCACTGTCGTTGTTACCGATTACAAAACTGGTGCTGTTGAAGCGCGCGAATTGAAATTGAAAGAACCTTGGACCGATCAACTCGATGATGGAAAATCAGGAAAAGCGCTACAACTTCTGATGTACGCTGCCATCGCACTAGAAACCATAGGTCCCAACGGCAAAGAAAGAACAGATACCGACAGCAAAATCGAACACGTTCTTGCTGGCATCCGGTCGGGGAAAAACGCCAATGCGGGTCTTCTCCCATTGTCCATTGATGGCCAGACATTTGTAACGCGACAAGAGGCACTGAAACTGCTGCAATGGATTTGTCAAAAACTGACCGAGTTACATCAGACAAATGCCGGCCTCGTGCATGAAACCGAATCCAAGTATTGTTCGTATTGCACTGTGTTGGACCCCTTGCCAGAATATTTTTAAACTGCCATGAGCGTTATCGCAAAACAATCCGGATTGGCGTCCATTGCATTGGGCATTGGCTTACTGCTCGGCGCAGTCAACACGATGTACGTGTTGCCACGGGCGTTCGAAGGGCATGAAGCTGTTTGGGGACTGCTGCGCATCATGACGTCATGGGGACTTATTTGCTCATCAGTTGCAACACTCGGAGCTCCAGCGGCGATCGTCCGTTTTCTGAGTCGCTATCCTGAGGCAGATCGAGGGAAACATCTCAAAGCGATCCTCCTGATTGCGGGCACAGGCTTCGGATTGTGCCTCATGATCATATCCATTTGGGGAGGAGATTGGATTGGGAATATGGACGCCAAAAACACGGATTTACTGAAAAATCATGTCGGTGGATTTATCATGATCATCGCGATCATGAGCTTGATGGCGATATTTCGTGCATTGCTTACTTTGCAGCTGAAGACAGGGATTATTTCATGGGTGGATGAGATTTGGCAAAAAGGAAGTTACCTCGTCCTCGGCGGCGCACTTCTATTGGGCTACCTCCCTCTGGAGTCATTCGTTCCCGCCTATATTATCTCTTGGTTCGTCTCGCTCCTGCTCCTGCTGCTTCCAACAGTGAAATCGTGGCCAAGCTTTAACGATCCCGTGCCTTGGTCTGAAATGCGTCCACTTGCGGACTTTAGTCTGTTTAGTCTTCTCGCAGGAGGGGCGTCAATCATTGCCAACCAGTTGGACTATGTCATGATTGGCCTGTACCTCGGTCTAGAAGAAGTCCCTGTCTACACCATGGGCTTTTTCATTGGCTCTGTCGTTGGAATGCCCATGCGTGCAACGCAAAAAATCGTAAGCGGAATTGTCGCTGTCAAAATTCACAGCAGTTCCGCGGCCGAAATGCAGAAGCTGAGCCAAAACACCGCCCGTGTCAACGTACTTCTTATGGCCAGTATTCTGGCAGGAATTTGGGCTGGTTTTGAACCCTTTCAATTGTTGCTGCCTGAAAAGTTCCGTGGCCTTGAGGTTGTTTTCATCTGCATTGCCTTATCCAAAGTCGTCGTTGGGCTCAATGTTAGCAACAACTCCCATCTAGGGTACAGCGAACACTACCGATTGATATTGCCCATCAATTTGGGACTCGTATTGTTCACGGTCGCCTCCAACTACGTGTTTCTTGTGGTTTTCGAAATGGGAATCGCCGGCGCCGCACTCGCCACACTCTGCACGGTACTCTGGAACAATCTTTGGCGTCTCA
>DCPZ01000020.1 GCA_002323795.1 Flavobacteriales bacterium UBA1531
TTGATCGTAGCCATTGCCATCTCCAGGAGTTTGCGTCATGCCCTTTGAAAAGTCTAGTCTGTAGCCATCTACATGGTATTCGTTCACCCAGTATTGGAGGATACGTTTCATGTGCTCTTTGGTCCTAGGGCTGTCATGGTTCCAATCAAAGAACCAGGCCTCGGGATTGGGGGCGACGGTGTTGAACCAGGGATTGTTACTAGCCGGCTGAAAATTCTCTTCGTCCCAGTAGAGTTTTAAAAATGGATGAGGAAAATCCGCATGATTGAGCACTACATCAAGCAAAACGGCGATGCCGCGGTTGTGGCATTCGTTGATGAGGGTTTTGAAAGCTTCCGATGTACCATAAGCCTTGTCCAAAGCAAAAAAGAAAGTGGGGTTGTACCCCCAGCTATCGTTGCCATTGAATTCGTTTACGGGCATGAATTCGATTGCGTTGATTCCCAATCGATCAAGGTAATCCAAGGTGTCTAAGATGGTCTGGAAGTTTCCTTCATCGGTGAAGTCACGCACGAGCAATTCATAGATCACCAAGGACTCAGGGTCAGGTTGAGTGAATGCCTGATCAGTCCAAGCAAATGCGGGCATTCCGGGTTGCATGACGGATACGGGTGTGTTTTCGGTAAGCATCGCAGGGAACGCCAGTAGGTTGGGGTAGGTTTCATTCGAAATCCATCCGTCATTCCAGGGGTCAAGAATTTTCTCTGAGTAGGGGTCAGCAACGCGCATGTCGTCGGGCATCACGTGATAATGAAAACGACACTCTTCTCCCGGTGTCAATCCGTCAATTTCAATCCAGTGCTTATTGCCATCAGGGCTTTGTGTCATGAGAAAGTCGAAGCGGAGCTCCCAATTGTTGAAGTCACCCACAGCAAAAACAAAATCTTTTCCGGGTGCATGGAGTTGCAATTTCACAGATGAGTTGCTGAGGTATTCGATTCCGTCTTGTCCGTTGGCAGTTGGCCAGCCAGTAATGGGAGAGGCAGGGAGAACGGTTATGCTTCCAAGATCATTCGTGATCACGCTGCCATTGTCCGCCATCAGTTCAAGGTTGTATTGCCCTCCTTCTGCAGCGCTAAAATCATAGGTTATTTCTGAGCCGAAATCAGTGGTTACAACATCGCCGTTGATCAACAGGCTGAGATCGCAGGGTTCACTGGATTGTCCTAAAATCTCAAATTGCTCATCGATTGTTAGAACGGCATAGCCGAGGGATGGTGTCATGAGTGAAGCGCTGAAACTTCCATTGCTTACCGCATAAAAGATGTCGGAATTGTCTTCTGCGCGTCCTACCAAACTACCGGTAGAATTTCGAAAGACCATTGCCAAGCTTTCAATTTCTTCTCCTTCATCAATTCCATAATAATCAGCAAGCGACATTCCGTTGAAGTCGAAACTGTGAATGCCATCGCCTTCCGGGTTTAAGAGTGCACTGGCATCAGCTGTTCCCCAAGTGGTTTGAACATGCTGCCAATCTGATGGTCCTGTGCTGTTGGAGGTAATCACACCCGTATGTATGTACACGGGAATTACCCCTTGCAATTCGCCATTTCCAAGTGCACTGTTGTAATGAAGAACAACTTGGTCCGCCGCTGAAGGAAAGGCGGGTTCTGTCCAGATGACTTGCGCCGCGAGTTGAATGGGAACAAGAGTCAGTGCAGCGAATAGGCAGCGAAGATTTAGAGGATGTGACATGGTATCATTGATTCGAGATGATGAAACGCATCGATCCGTGGAGGTTGTGCTCCTTATCGTAATATTCGAACAGGTATAACCCTGAGCTCATTTGGCTGCACAGGACGTTACGACCTTGTCCATCGCAGATGACCTTTCCTTCAGTGCTCAAGATTGTCCAGCTGGAATAAAAAGGCAATGCAAAGGCAGGTTCTCTCAAGTTGGCGTGACTTACTGCATGCGAGTCCCAGATTGCTTCAGGTGCGGGGTTCGTGTTATCTGCAATACCGATGGGCAGCCCATTTGGAGCATTTGGGGTGGGGGGATTGACGCTCAAGTGTTCGAACCAAATCCATTGCTCTGATCCATCTTGGGATCTTCCGTAAGAATCGTTTTCAGGTGCATTGAGCCAATCAATGGAATCGTGCAGTCTCCATTCATTGTCCTCCTTTTGAAACAGGAATAATTCATCACCTGAAGCAGCTAAGGTGAATGAAGCATGGAGCGCACCCTCAGATGACTCGTCATCGCACCAAATCAAAAGATGGTCACCAGGATCCATGGTGACACTTGGTATGGCCCATCGATTTGGGTCTGACCATCGGTCGCTCAGAAAAAAAGACTCAAGATTGATGGCTTCGTTTCCAGGATTGTACAGCTCAACCCAGTCCTGATAGTCTCCCTCGGGATCGGCGTTTACAGCACTATTTTTGGCCATGACTTCGTTGATTACGATTGCATTCTCAGCCATGGAATTCCAAATCTTTCTTGGCAAGCACGGTGATTGCACCGCTGTTCCGGATGGGGAGGTGGTGAGAACCTGCCAATGAGCGAATGTTGCGCCATTCATAGGAATGCTTATTTCCCATCGTGATCCATGATCTTGATTGGGAACCGCTGTCATCGGCGCAGAGGTTGAAGATCCGTCGGGGAACTCAACGAATGCTGTTACATCCCAAGCTTCAGAATTTTGCGCCTCATGGGCCCAAGCCTGAACAAGCAACGTATCGTTCAGAATTGGCCCTTTGGCCCATGCACTAACAGTGGGGTCCGGAGTGCCGGAGTATGATTCCAATTGCAATTCGGCCCAATCGTTTCTTGCTTCAATGAATGGTACAATTCCATGAGCGACGTGCGCGCCCCAAGATTCTGTCAGCGCGGATTCAAAAGCAGCTGATGTGAATCCATAGTCTAAACCATAAAACGTGTCCTGTTCTATCCCATCGGAGAAGAGGCTTTGCAACCATTCGCCGCGCATCAAAGCCCAGTCGGGAATGAGCCAGTTTTCCATCCACCAATTGAGGTACCAGGAAAAGCGTTCGCGGTATCCTTCATTTTCTATGATTCGGCTGTACAAGGGGCGATTTTCTGAATCGGTCCAAGCATAGGGATTCTGCGTTGTCCATTCCCCAAACCACTGGATGCCGAATGTATTGTCCACATCATATGGCAGATACATTAGACGGTTGTCAAAGGTTCTTTGGTACAGGTAAAAATTATTCTTATTTCCCACATAATTGTCCCAATGTCCAACCAAAATTTCACCGGCCATGATTTTCAAGTAGCCCTCTACATCAAATAAAGCTTCCAAAGCACAAGGAAAATCTTCGTCGGTAGAATTATTCAATACATCAATAAAAGTGGCAAGAGCAGAGTAGTCGTCTTGAGCCTCGTTGGTTTTAAGTTCATAGACACGCTGATCAGACCATCCTGGAGTGAATTTATAATCTTCAGGATCATCACTGATGAACGCTAAATCTGCAGGATAGGTGCATTTCCAGAGATTTCCATGTCCCCAAGGAAATCGCCTGTCCAACCAACGTCCGTTGATGTGTTCGCTGCTCAGATAGATCCCATGATAATTTCCGTTGATGTATAGCTTGCAGTGCGTACTCCGCGATACGGGAACTCCTGCATCACGAAAACTTTCCCAAACAAGCCGGGCTCGCAGAATGCTGGGGTCGTTGTGTTCACCATTGAGGTTTAGTTTTTTCAGTCCGTGCCAATTGGCGTCAGGATCAAACGTATTGAAAGCGATTTTGAACGATTTTTTGGCTGCCGCTCGAGAAGTGTTACCCCGCAGGCGAAAACCGATTTCCTCGACCACTTCAGTTCCTTCGGCCGTGACAAATGTGAAGGTGGCGGGATGCTCAATGTTGGAATACCAGTTATCTTCTTCAAACATCCAATCCAAGGCATCTCCACACTCTATGTAAATGGACGGTAAGGATTCAGAATGAAAGGGTGAGTTTTCATCGGGATGTTCGAACAGGCTCTGTGCAGAACATGACACAATGAATTCTAAAGCGACTAGAAATAGGAGCGAAATTCGATGCAACATCGCTAGCTTTTTCCGGGTTCATAACTAAAGAGTTGGGCAGGTTTGTGCATGACTCCTGTTTGCTTTTCGTCCAAGGGGACAACATGTGTCATTTTCTTTACGTTCTTTCTAAAGTTTCTTTTGTCAAGCTTTTTATCCAAGACAATTTCGTACAAAGCCTGCAATTGCGTTAAGGTGAACTTCTTGGGAAGCAATTCAAAACTTATGTGCTGACTTTCCAATTGCTCTTTGAGCGTACCAAAGGCTTGAGCCAAAATCAAATTGTGATCAAACGCAAGCGCACCAACGTCAGCCAATTCAACCCAATTAACGCCACCCGCAAATGAGGCTGGGCGGGGGTCAAAATCCTGCAGGCTCACCAAGCCGTAATAGCCAACTGTCACAACTCGTTGGTCCGGTAAGTTTCGGACTGACTGGAGCCATGCCCTATCCTTCAAGTCTTTCACACGATTAGGATCTCCGAAAGCCATGAATTGCTTCAAAAAGACACCTCTTATTTGCGTGAGTTCGTGCAGAACGCGCTGCGCTGCTTGGTCGAGGCCTTCGTCTAAAAGGATTAAATCTCCGGGCAACTGCGACATCGGTTGATTATCATCATCTTTCGCTGATGTTTTTTGGTTGATCAGAAGAACTTTAAGTCCATCATCATCATATCCGAAAACAACACAGTCGACGGACAGGTGGAGAGATAGCGGAAGCGACATAGTGTCAAAAGTACAATAATATCTGGCCTTGTGTATGTGTAATTTATACACTTACCTTGTACGCGTGTGGTATTCGCGCTATATTCGCGGTCGTTCTAATGACGAACGACGATTTACATGACCATCTATTCATGAAAAAAATTGCAGTTTTAACGTCTGGCGGTGACTCACCTGGTATGAACGCAGCGATACGTGCCGTAGTGCGTACAGCAGTTTACCATGATTGCGAAGCAGTCGGTGTGTTTCAGGGTTTCCAAGGCCTGATCACAGGCGATTTCAAACGGTTGCACGTGCGCTCAGTAGCGAAAATCTTGGGGCGTGGAGGAACCATTTTAAAATCTGCTCGATGCGACGAATTCCGGATGGAGCAGGGTCGTAGGAAAGCGCATCAGCAACTTTTGGAGCAGGGTGTGGACGCATTGGTTGTCATTGGCGGCAATGGTACTTTTTCCGGAGCCATGCTATTCAGCAAGGAAACGGGCTTTCCCGTGATTGGAATTCCAGGGACCATCGATAACGATTTGTCAGGAAGTGATTTTACAATCGGATTTGATTCAGCCACGAACACAGTTGTCGAAGCTGTCGATAAGATTCGGGATACTGCTGATAGCCACAACCGATTGTTTTTCGTAGAGGTGATGGGGCGTGACAGTGGTTTTATTGCACTGAATGCCGGCATTGCGACAGGAGCGGTAGCGGTCATGACCAAAGAGAGTGAGATTACCATTGAAAATCTCGTTGATATCCTGAAGACGGGTCAAGCCTCTAATAAAACTTCAAGCATCGTAATTGTTGCAGAGGGTCACCCCGAAGGTGGAGCATTCGAAATAGCAAGGAAAGTGCACAGTCTTGATAATGCTTATGAAACGAGGGTTACCGTCCTTGGTCACTTGCAACGAGGCGGGGATCCGTCATGTTCGGATCGCGTACTCGCATCCCGTCTTGGTGTCTCGGCTGTCGAAGGCCTATTATCTGGCAAGACAAACGTGATGGCTGGAGTCGTAAATGATCAAATTGTTTTCTTTCCCTTCGATGAAGCCATAAAGAATAAAACTGCAAGCCTTGAGGACGAGGTTCGCATTGCAAAAATATTGTCCATTTGATTGGTCCTAATTATTGAAACATTCCCTAAGAAAAATGAAAAAAGTTGCTATAAATGGTTTTGGCCGCATCGGACGTTTGGCGTTTCGCCAGATGCTTCATCGATCGGACTTGAATGTTGTTGCAATCAATGACCTCACCAATGTGGAGACATTGGCGCACTTATTAAAGTTTGATTCGATCCACGGTCGTTTTGACGGTACATTAGAAGTGGAGGGAGGCAACCTTAAAATCAACGGAAATGTGGTTCAAATAAGTGCAGAACGGAATCCTTCCGATCTGCCATGGTCGCGTCACGGCATTGACGTTGTTGTTGAATCAACAGGTGTTTTTGCCTCCAAGGATGGCGCATCGAAACACATCGAAGCAGGCGCTCGAAAGGTTGTGATTTCTGCTCCGGCAAAAGGTGATTTGAAAACGGTAGTATTGGGCGTCAACGATGACATCTTGACAAGTGATGATCAAATTGTTTCCAATGCTTCCTGCACAACCAATTGCTTGGCTCCAATGGCCAAGGTTTTGAATGACACATTCGGTTTGGAACATGGTTTGATTACGACCATCCACGCATACACGGCCGATCAAAGGCTGCAAGATGCTCCTCATAAAGATTTGCGACGTGCTCGCGCAGCTGCTTTATCCATGATTCCGACGTCAACAGGTGCGGCAAAAGCAGTAGGCCTTGTGCTGCCATCTCTGGCAGGCAAGCTCGACGGATTGGCTGTTCGAGTTCCCACGCCGACCGGATCAATCACGGACTTGACAGCTACATTGGGACGCGATGTCACAGCTGATGAGGTCAATGCAGCGATGAAGTCTGCAGCTGATGGAGCTATGAAAGGAGTTTTGGAGTTCTCCGAGGACCCCTTGGTGTCTGTTGACATTGTAGGCAATTCGCATAGTTGCATTTTTGATTCAGGACTAACGGTAGCTATGGGCAACACTGTAAAGGTTTTCGGCTGGTATGACAACGAGGCAGGATATGCTACTCGGGTTGCCGATTTGGTTCAGCGGCTTTGATTCAAAGGTTGAATTTTATATAATTAAAATTGGATCACATGAAAATATTGATAGCAGACAGCGGTTCAACCAAGTGCGACTGGATGCTCGTCGATGAATCTGGGAATGCACTCATGGAATTTCATACCATGGGATTCAACCCCTACTTCCATGACGCGGATTTGGTCAAAACGAAAATGATGGAATCATCAGATGCTATGAGCATTGCTTCGGATGTAGATCGAGTTTATTTCTATGGTGCCGGAAG
>DCPZ01000061.1 GCA_002323795.1 Flavobacteriales bacterium UBA1531
CTTCAGGCGCTCAATGCTTGGCAAGCAATGGACATTGAATTGCAACGACTTGGCGGGGATTGGTCAATTGAAACTCAGGTTCCGTAAATTCGAAGGAGATCATGGAGTGCAATTCCAAAATCCTCATCATCACTTATTATTGGCCGCCAGCCGGGGGCATTGCAGTGAAAAGATGGTTATCGCTTGCCAATGAGTTGGCTAAGCTGAACACAGAAGTTCATGTGCTGACGCTGGAAGCAGAATCCGCTGAATACAGCAGCATTGATGAGGACTTGCTTTCCACTGTGGATGAACGGATTCATATTCACAGAGCGAGAGCGTGGAACCCATTTCGCCTGACGAAGCGATTGTTTCAGAAGCATATGCCTCCACAAGGTTTTTCGTCTAACAATGGAGGAGACGAATCAGTCAATCTCCTCACGAGGCTGCGCAGTCACCTTTTCATTCCAGATCCGCGCAAGACTTGGAATGCTCGGGCGATTAAGAAGGCTGTAGAAATCATCGATGCACACTCCATCGAAGCGATGATCACGACAAGCCCTCCACATTCTGTTCAATTAATTGGCAGGAAGGTCGCAAAGAAGAGGCCGATTCATTGGATTGCAGACTTTCGCGACCCTTGGACAGATATTTTTTACTACGATCGATTGGGACATTCAGCTTTATCCAATGCGATTGATGAGAGCTTGGAGCGAAAGGTATTGTCTGACGCGGATGCGATTACCACAGTGAGTTGGGGTTTCAAGGATCTCTTTGCGCGAAAAGTGCCAAGAAGAGATCCCAATGGCATTTTTGTCATTCCGAATGGAATTGATCGCGCTTTATCGGCCTGGAAAAGAGAGGGGGCGGGTGAAATATTTCGGATGGTTTACACAGGGATGCTCACAGATTTGTATGAAATAGAACCTTTTCTGCAGGCGATAAAGGCCTACAATTCGAGGATGGAGATGCCTCAAATTGAATTCGATTTTTATGGCTCAGTATCGGACGCCTACAGAAGTATTCTCGAAGAGGAATTTGAATTTATCCAATTTCATGGCAACCGTCCGATGCAGGAAATCCCTCAAATACAAGATGCAGCAGATGGGTTGTTCTTGGTTGGACCAAAAGACTATAACGCGGGTCACATACCTGGCAAGTTGTTCGAATACCTCGGGGCAGCGCGACCGATTTTTTATTTGGGAGATTTTGCGTCTGATGTGAGTCGCATCTTAAACGAAACCCAGACAGGAACCTTGTTTGACCGCAACCGCACCGATGACCATCTTTCTGTCCTTCAAGATCAGATGAATAAGGCACAGCAGCGGGAGGAAGTACCTCAACGAGAAGATTTGCTCACGGAGTATTTGCGTTCAAATCAAGCTCAGGCTTTTCTCGAGATTGTTCGCAGTGCTGCACGGAAGTGATTTTACTCGTATTGAGTGAACACTTCGTGCCCTTTGTCCTTCAACAGTTTGTTGCGCTCGAACAAGGCAATGTCACTCTTGACCATTTCGCTGCAGAGTGCTTCGAGGGTGTAGGTGGGTTCCCAGTCCAAAACGCGTTTTGCTTTCGAAGCATCCCCCACCAATAGTTCTACCTCAGCGGGACGGAAATAACGCGGATCGACACTGACCAAAACGTCGCCGGTTTTAGCGCAGATGCCCTGCTCGTTGACGCCTTCTCCTTGCCATTCGAGTTTTCTGCCTACCTCCGCAAAGGACATGTTCACGAATTCACGGATCGTGACTGTGCGGCCGGTTGCGAGCACGTAATCGTCAGGCTTGTCCTGTTGGAGCATGCGCCACATGCCCTCAACGTAATCCTTGGCATGTCCCCAATCGCGCTGGGCATCGAGGTTGCCCAAATACATCTGATCCAAAAGTCCCAAGTGGATTTGCGCGACTGCTCGGGTGATTTTTCGCGTCACGAATGTTTCACCACGCAATGGACTTTCATGGTTGAAGAGAATACCATTGGAAGCATGCATTCCGTATGATTCACGGTAGTTTTTGACAATCCAAAAACCATAGAGTTTCGCTACACCATAAGGGCTTCGTGGGTAAAATGGTGTGGTTTCGCTCTGGGGTGTTTCTTGCACCAATCCGTACAACTCGGAGGTGGAGGCTTGATAGAATCGGATTTCTTTTTCAAGGCCGAGAATGCGGATTGCTTCCAGAATGCGCAACGTTCCAATACCATCAGCATTTGCCGTGTACTCGGGTGTGTCAAAACTCACCTTCACGTGGCTCATGGCAGCCAAATTGTAGATTTCGTCAGGCTTTACTTCTTGGATGATCCGGATGAGATTCGTAGAATCTGTGAGATCTCCGTAATGCAGTTTGAGACGAAGGTTCTTCTCGTGGGGATCTTGGTACAAATGGTCGATTCGATCGGTGTTCAATAGCGATGAACGGCGCTTGACACCATGCACTTCATAACCTTTTTCCAATAAAAGCTCGGTCAAATAAGCCCCGTCCTGCCCCGTGATTCCCGTAACCAGTGCTTTTTTCATGTTGTTATTTTTCCGGAGATAATAATACGATGATTCACCGAACCTATCAAATTCAACCCACTTCTTGGTTTTTGACCAATTGGTGGTACGCTCCTTTTTGAGCCAGCAATTCGTCGTGTTGTCCTATTTCGACGATGGCGCCATTGGAAAGTACGGCGATTTTGTCGGCGCTCTTGATCGTGCTTAATCGGTGTGCTATGATCAGGCTGCTCCGACCTTTCATGAGTGTATTCAAGGCCAACTGCACTTCCTTTTCACTCGAAGCGTCAAGTGCGCTTGTGGCTTCATCCAAAATCAAGAGATCGGGATCGCGCAGGATCGCTCGGGCAATTGCAATGCGCTGGCGCTGTCCACCAGACAGTTGGATGCCTCTTTCGCCCACCAATGTGTCGAAACCTTCTGGGAACGATTGAATGAAATCGTATGCATTGGCTTTGCGAGCGGCGGTTTCAATTTCCGCTTGGGACGCATCGAATCTTCCATAGGCAATGTTGGTTCGGATGTCACCTCCAAACAGGATGACTTCTTGAGGGACAAAAGCCATTCGCTTGCGCAGGCTGGTAAGCGGAAGGCTTTTCAGCGGTGTCCCATCAATGCTTACTTGACCTTGAACAGGGTCGTGAAAACGTAACAACAAGGACGCAATGGTGGACTTTCCAGCGCCTGAAGCGCCTACCAGAGCTACTCGTTCGCCAGGAGCAATGCGCAAATTGATGTTGTTGAGGACAGTGACATCGGCTCGGTTGGGGTAATGAAAATGAACGTTTTCAAAAGTAACGTCCCCTTTCAATTCAACGGGGGGCTGAGCGTTATCTGCGTCCGTTTGCACCACTTCGCGTGGTTCATCCATCAGTTCCATCAATGACTCAATGGCTCCCAATCCGCGTTGCAAAGCAGAGAATTGAGCTGCAATTCCACCAATCGAACCGGCAACAAGTCCAGTCATGAGGAGGAATGTGAAGAAATGTTCGCTCGCCAACCCCCCCGTGGTCATCAATTCGGCTCCCTTGAAAATGATCAAGGTGATGGCTCCGAAGATGAATAATATGATGAAAGAACCGAACGCTCCTCGCCAGATGGCGCCTTTCATGGCCAGTGAACGGATGTCTTGAATACTGCCTATATAGCGCATCAATTCCCATGCTTCATTGGCAAAACTCTTGACGCTGGTGATCCCAGTAAGCGTTTCTTGCACGATCGTATTGGAGTCGGCCACCTGGTCTTGAGTGCGCTTCGATAGTTTTCGAATGAATCGGCCAAACAAGATGGCGGCAATGATCATCACTGGCAGCGTAGCGAGCATCAGCAAAGTCAGCGTAACTGAGAAGTAAAGCAGTGCTAAGATTCCGCCTGTGATGATGATGAGTTGCCGCAGCAATTCGGCGAGAGTAGTCGTAAAGACGTCTTGAATGGAAGTGACGTCAGCAGATACACGGCTGTTCAATTCGCCTACACGTTGGGTGTCGAAAAAGACAATTGGCATGCTCAAGATGGCTTCAAAAGCATCTTTTCGCATGGCTAACATCATGTCTTCCGTCATTTTGGCAAAAAGCACGACACGCACAAAGCTCAGCACCGCTTGAATTCCGAGAACCAGCAAAATGAGCCAGCCGATTTGGGTCAAGTCACTGAGGTTGAAAGGCAGAAATGACAGCGAAGCATCTGTTGCCACTGCGCCGCTACCATCATTCATACTGGATGCAGTTCCAACTCCGCCCAATTGTCCCCAGAGTCTTGTAACCATGAGGGTTAACACTCCGCTGATGCTCAGGATGACGACGCCGATCGCGTATCCCCAGGCATGCGGTCTCAGGTAGGCGCCCATTCGGAGTACCGTTTTCCAGTTTTTCCATCGGAAAGAACGGTTTTCTGAGGTTTCCTTGCGCATGGTTATTGCTCTTTAAAAAGTTGCTCGCTTAAATGCTTCGTACGAAGTAAATGCGAAATTAAGGGCACAATGGGCCAATGGAACGCAAAATTCCCTCATCTTTCACGTTGAAGGGTTTGGACGCATGAAATCTGTGACTATCTTTGCACTCCCGATTTCGGGGAAGAAGACCAGCGCATGGTTTTCGATTATAACGAAGAGAAATGAAAAGGACTTTCCAACCCTCAGTACGCAAGCGCCGAAATAAACATGGTTTTCGCAAGCGCATGTCATCCGCAAATGGACGCAATGTTTTGAGCTCACGTCGTGCCAAGGGCCGCAAGAAGCTCACGGTAAGTTCTGAGCGCCGCCACAAAGGCATCGAACGATAAAAGATTAAACCACAAATCGGTTTACAGCATACCTAAAAGGAGTCAAACGACTCCTTTTTTTGTGCTTTAAAAATAAAGGTTGAGAGCCGGCGCAATCAATCCGGCAGAAATCACAGATCATTCGAAGGCCCGGCAACTGCATACAATTCAATTTCGTTCTTGTCTTGTTGATCGCCAGATTTCACCTTCCAAATTTTCCATTTCGATGATTGGCCTTTCATCATGCCCGTTGCCTCGAGTGATTCTGCAGAAGTGAACTGGATATCGTCTACGGTGAGGTCAACCCTGAAATCAACATCATGACCAATGGTCTTGAACATGCTCTCTTTGACCCCCCAAGCGCAACACAATAGGGGGGTGGTATTAAAATTATTTTGTTCCGCGGGACTTAGAAAACGTTTTGCAATGGCATGCAATTGTGCCCTTGGACGTTCGATGTCGCATCCCACGGATTGGTCTCCTATGCATATAATGACCCAGCAGCTTCTCTCCATCGAATGATGTGATATGCTGATGAATTTTTCGTTCTCCATGAGTTGGGGTTTCCCCCGCGCGTCGTGTTCGATTTGAGCGTTTGACCAAGGTGCACCGAAAGCAATCATCGCATGGTCTACAGCCAAGTGTTCGAGTTGGCGGTGCCTGGACAGGGGAGCCATGTCCCTTGAAGGAAATCGGTTTTGAATTTTGGCCCAATCGTTTACTTCGTCAGCAGCTGCAAAAACCTCTGCGATGATGACGTGTGGCGAGGTCGATTGGACAAAAATGTTGATTTCGGGCATTGGAAGCTAAATGATGGACGTGAACAAGGGATAAATCTCCGGTGATTTGTGGATTATTGAGTATTTTTGCACTCGAAATCAGAGCATTATGAGCACTACTATGACAAAAGAGTTTTTGCCTTACAAAGTAAAGGACATCAGCTTGGCGGAGTGGGGAAGAAAAGAAATTCGTTTGGCCGAAGCAGAGATGCCCGGTTTGATGAGCCTTCGCCACAAATATGGAGCAGAAAAACCTTTGCAAGGATCGCGCATTGCCGGTTGCCTGCACATGACCATACAAACGGCAGTCTTGATTGAAACACTTGTCGAATTGGGAGCAGACGTAACTTGGTCTTCTTGCAACATCTTTTCGACGCAAGACCACGCCGCTGCAGCCATCGCAGCCGCCGGTGTTCCTGTTTATGCTTGGAAAGGAATGACGGAAGAAGAATTTGAATGGTGCATTCGGCAAACGCTTTTCTTTGGCGCAGATCGCCAACCGCTGAATCTGATCTTGGACGACGGAGGAGATTTGACCAACATGGTGTTGGACGAGTTCCCGCAGTTGGCGGATGGCATCCGTGGTTTGTCTGAGGAGACAACGACAGGAGTTTTGCGACTGTATGACCGCATGAAAAATGGTACGTTGCCAATGCCTGCGATCAATGTGAACGATTCCGTCACCAAATCCAAGTTTGACAATAAATACGGATGCCGTGAATCAGCTGTGGACGCTATTCGTCGTGCAACGGATGTCATGATGGCCGGAAAAGTTGCTGTGGTTGCTGGATACGGCGATGTAGGCAAGGGCACAGCGGATTCGTTACGCAATGCGGGTTGCCGTGTAATGGTGACTGAAATTGATCCGATTTGCGCGTTGCAAGCAGCAATGGATGGATACGAAGTGAAACGCATGATGGATGCGGTCAAAGAATGCGATATTATTGTGACCGCCACGGGCAATAAAGACATCATTTCAGGAGAGCATTTTGAAGCGATGAACGACAAAGCCATTGTTTGCAACATCGGTCACTTTGACAATGAAATCGATATGGCGTGGCTGAATGATAACCATGGCCACACCAAGGACACCATCAAGCCGCAGGTTGACTTATACAATGTAAACGGCAATGATATCATCGTTCTAGCTGAAGGCCGATTGGTGAATCTGGGTTGTGCCACAGGTCACCCAAGTTTTGTTATGTCCAACTCTTTCACCAACCAAGTTTTGGCTCAGTTGGAGCTTTGGAACAATACAGATGCTTACGGAAATGAAGTGATCACACTGCCAAAGCATCTTGACGAGGAGGTGGCTCGGTTGCACTTGGATAAAATCAATGTGCAATTGGAGAAGCTCACCACAGAACAAGCCGATTACATCGGAGTTCCTGTAAATGGACCATTTAAATCCGATTTATACCGATATTGATCCTCGCTATGCGTTGGATCCAAAAACTCAGTGAATTCGTCCGGTCTCAGCCGGACGTTTTCCGTTTTTTGGTGTTTGGTTTTGGAGGGTACATCGTCTGGCACTTGGCTTACGAGGAATACCTCAAGCCGGCAACGCTGTTGGATGAGTACATCACCCAACATCTAATCACGAGCACGGAGTGGGTGATGGAATCGTTAGGTTACTTGGTCAATGCTTATTTTCAAGCCACCGATGGGATTTTTCGAACGCGTGTCGGAATAGCAGGTGCACAAGGCGTTTTTGTGGGCCCATCGTGCGACGGTGTGGTTTTGTTTGCTTTGTTTGCCATATTCATTCTGTCGTTTCCCGGACGTTGGATTCGGAAAGCGTGGTTCATCCCCATGGGCATTGGAATGATCCATGCGGCCAATGTTTTTCGAATCATTTGCTTGCTTTGGATTCAATTGTATTTCGGCGAAGAGGCCATGGCATTCAACCACGATTACACCTTTACGATTTTTGTTTACAGCATCATTTTTTTGCTTTGGTACCTCTACGCTACGCAGGCCAATGGGCCGCTTGCAAAGCAATCTGTTCCTAAAAGTAAACCGCTGAAATGAGTGAGGATCACAGACCCATGCTACCGCGCAGGCGCCCTTTTTGGGTGGTTGTTTTGGCGGTGATGTTGGTCTTTGGATTCTACCAAGAAAAGGCCAAAATCCAGTTGAATCATTACACTCAGGTCATGGAGCAATATCCTGAGTTTGCGAATTTTTCCAAAGAAATGAGGGCTCAGTGGTGGGCGGAGAATCCACAGCCTCTGCGCATTCACTATTACATCATGCGAGGGACGTGGGATGGTTTTCACGGCATGACCCTCGCTCAACTGAAACGGCTGAAGTGGGGATTAAGTGTGCTCATCCTCTTGGCTTTCTTTGCCTTAGATGGCCTGTTCTTGAAAACCACGGGACACATCGATCGGTGGCCATGGTTGATTGTCATGTACGGCTTGTCCGGGACAATCATGGCTATTTTCATCACGCTGGTTCCCGGGCGGTCTGGTTACGGCGTAGCGCACGAGTTCTTGGCTTTCTTGCAATCACCTCTTCCTTCATTATTTATCGTGCTTGTGCCTTCGCTCATAGAGCGGATGCAAGTCATTCGATAAACGTTAGATCTGTTTGAATCGTTCGCATTACAGGTTGTAAACCCGTAAAATTGGGGGGTCCCACTGTGTGCCGTATTGGTGCAAAGGATAGGTCGCTGAGCCCGAAACCACTGAACCATCGATGATTAACCACTCGGAGTCTCCGCAGGGATCAGTAAGTATGAGTCCATCATCCGCGACTTCAACCTGGCAATTCGAAGGAATGTCTGCTGTGGCATGGCGATCCAATGCTACGAATTGATCTAAGGTATAGCGGTATAGGACTATGCCCTGTGATCCGCCGCTTACAAGCACGTGGCCGCTAGGAACGGAAAGATCAATGTAAGCAGGGAGGTTGACATTGACAGAGAAATCTACCGGCACATACGGAATGTACTGGTCTTGCTCATTGCATCGGGATTGAAGGCAAATGATGGGAACAACGGCACAAAACAGGAGGCGATTCAAGGCTGTTTTCATCGGATGGTTTGTTTGCGAAGTCCGAGGGGGTCACGTGGCGTTCCTGCTTGGAATTCCTTGAGATAACGGGGTTCGAAATATGCCAAGTCAACGAAATCGTTCTCAGCAAAAGCTGACAGTGCCAATTGATGCATGTGTTTCGCGTGGGGAAAATCAGCCGTAAATGAGCAGTTGGACATGCGATCTCCTATGAGTCGCTGCGTCTTTTCAGCGGCATCTCCTAAAATTAAGACCCCGCTGAAGTCTTCAAATGGGGACAGTACAGGAAACAACTCTGTAAGATGTCTCTGAGGTTCAAGGATGAGTGCCCGAGTTGGATCTGCAAAGGCGAGCTTGTTATTCCTCTGAACGAAACTCGCTGTGTAAACTTCATCTCGTCTGGCATCCATTACGGAGATAATGGTCTCCCAATTTTTCTGACTCTCGGCTGCATATGCTTGCACTTGGAGGCTGTCAAATGCCATCAGAGGCAATCCATGGGCGTGTGCTATGCCTTTGGCCGTAGAGACCCCAATGCGCAACCCTGTGTAGCTCCCCGGGCCTGAAGACACGGCAATGCCTTTGAGCTCGAAAGAAGCAATCCCGTTGGATTGAAGCAGTTCATCAATCATCGGAAGCAGACGTTTGCCGTGTACGTAATTGGATTCTGCAGCTTTCGCCTCTCCTAACAATGCATCACCGCGAAACAATGCTACGGAACACGAAAGCGTGGACGTTTCGATGGCTAGAATCAGCGGTTGGACTACCATTCCTCGGCACTTTCTAGATTTTCTTCTACTTCGACCTCGTCGCTGTTCTCTAGCGTGCGTGAAACGGCTTGGTAAGGCCCTGTAATGACCTCTGAATTTTCATCTAAACCTGAAGTGATTTCGATGAAACGATTGTCTTGGATTCCGGTTGTGACAACCTTCCACATTGCAATCCCGTTGCTGAAGACAAAGACCCCAAGTTCCGTTTCATCCTCTTCATCCGCATCCTTTTCACGGGTCGAAACAGCTTGAATGGGAATGGAAATGACTTGGTCGGCTCGACGTGTAAGGATGTCCACTTTGGCACTCATCCCTGGACGAAATGGTGAAGTATTGTTCGAATCGGTCGAGTCCATGATGGTTGAATAGCTCTCCGATTGAAGCCTGACTTTTACGGAGAAGTTAGTCACTTGGTCCATTGCGAAACCATTGAGCCCAGCATTCAAAGCGGTGTTCCCAATTTCGGTTACCTCACCAGCAAAGGCTTCGTCGAGGTAGGCGTCAACTTCAATTTCAGCCGCATCTTTCATGCTAACGCGCACGATGTCACTTTCGTTGACTTCGACATCGACCTCCATGACGGACAGATCTGATACCTTCATGACAACTTCTCCAGCGGTAAATCCGTTGCCTTGAACGCTTTCACCGATTTCTTTGACCAGCGCAGTTACCGTGCCTGATTGAGGAGCGAGAAGGGTGGTCCGAGAGAGATTGTCTCGGGCCTCTTGCACTGAAGCCTCTGCGCTGGAAATGGCGAATTGCGCGCTGCGAATGGATTCACTCGCAGAAGTCAGCGTAGCTTCGGCGCTGCGAAAATTGGCTTGTGCATTGTCAAAATCGGCTTGGGAAACGACGCCTTGACCGAAGAGTGTTTGTGTGCGTTCCCAGCTTTTAGCCGCTGCAAAGAATTGCGCATCTGCCTGAGCATGTTGGGCTCGGGCTGAAGCCAGATTGGATCGTGCGCTATTGGCAGCGGCCTCTGCCCGGTTCAATGCCGCCTCATACAAATCCGGATTGATTTGAACGAGTAGATCACCTTCAGTCACCTGGTCACCTTCTTTGACCGGGAGAGCAATGATTTGCCCACTCACTTCGGCGGTAATGTTCACTTCTACTTCAGGTTGAATTTTGCCTGAAGCCGATACCCGCTCTACGATGGTCCGAATTTTGACCTGTTCTGTTTGCACCGAGATTGCCTCAGTCCCACCTCCAAACCATTTTGCAGCGACAATCAATGCGACGATCACGAAGGAGACAATGATCCAAAAAGCCTTATTGAATTTCATGAAGATGATTTATCGGAAGGTCAAGGGTTGTCCCATGTAAAAGTCGAGGATTCTACTCTTGAACGCGAGGTCGTATTTCGAACGCAAAGCATTTACGCGTGCATTGTCTAGCCTGGTCCGTGCATCGGCGTAATCAATTGCCGTGGCTGCGCCAGCTTCATAGCGCTGCTCAGTATTTTTAAATGCGCGCTCGGAAGCAATGAGTGCAGACTCTTGTGCAACTGTATTCTGAGCTGAAGCTCGAGCATCTGCCCAAGCAGACTCGATACTAGTGGTCAATGTTTGTCGCACCTGCTCCAGTTGGTACTGAGCGCGGAGAACACCAACCTCAGCTTGTTCGATGGAAGACTCAACTCCAAAATTATTGAAGATTGGAATACTCATCGAAAAGAAGACACTCTGATTGTAGTTCTGATTGATTTGATCGTTGAATGGGGTGGTGATAAATTGGTAGATCTCTTGTTGAGCTACGAGGTCATAGGCTGTGCTATCATCCACGACAAGCGATCCCAGGACAAAGTCTTCTGTTGTCGGATCTCCAGTGATCGAACGGGAGGCTCCTGAGTATCCTGTACCAACATTGTAGCTTGCGAATATTCGCGGATAGCGTCCACTTTTTGCAAGGTTTAGGCCAATGCCAGCGTCTTCTACTTGATATTGTGCTTGCACGATTTCAGGAAACGAAGCCAAGGCGTGTCCAACGGCTGCGTCAGGTGAAGACGGAAGGTTGTTGCGCGCTAGGTCTTCATCTGAAGGGCGCACGATTTGAAATTCTTCTGTCTCTGAAGCAGGAAGTTGAAGGAGCTGTACAAGGTTCAATTTTGCCAACCCAAGCGCATTTTGCGTGCTCACAATGGTGGCCTCATCGGATGCCAATTGAGCTTCCACATCAAATAAATCAAAAGCTGCTGCTGCTCCGGCATTGACCAAACTTTGTATGCGTTCAACTTGACGTGCGGTTGCCTCTCTGTTGATGACAGCGACCCGCACAAATTCCTCTTGAAAAAGCACATTAAGGTAAGCCCCAGCAATGGTTAAAACCACATTGTTCTCGGCGATCTCACGGCTGGAAAGCGCAGATTTCTGGGCGAGTTTTGCCCTTTTGAGATTGAGGTGGTTTTGGAATCCGTTGAATAAAACCATTCCTGTGGAAACGCCAAAGCTATTGGATCGGATTGCAGAGGACTCGACAAATTGGTTGGTAAAAGGGTCTATGGTGCGCCCAAAGTTGTATCCATGCGATAAATTCCCATTCACATTGGGCAAGAAAGCCCCAATGGCGGATTGATTTCCAATGTCTGCGCTTACTTCTCCCAGTTGGCCGAGTTTGATTTGGATGTTATGCTCAAATGCATGGTCGAGGCATTGCTGCAACGACCAAGATTTTTGAGCAGAACCGACTTTTGGAAGGCAAATACACACGGCCAGAAAAAACAAGAAAAGCGCGATGGCCGGGGTGCTGGAAATTCGTCTAAGCATAGCCAAAAGTAAAGCAATGCGGACTCTCTGCGCCATTTTGTCAATAATTGGTAACCCGGACGCTGATGCGCTGCGCAGCTTCGGCTTCCTCAATGGTTCGTGGCTCTGAGATCCCTGATGTTCTATTCGGGAGCTGTTCAATGGCCAAGCGAGCCGCTCCTATTCCCGAACTGACCAAATATTCAAAGACGGCTCGGGCACGTTTTCTTCGAGCCATTCCTGCATCAATGGAAGGTTGAGTGAAGCCATGGGAGCTTTCAATGGCGATGGTCAACGTGGGGTTCACTTCCATAAACTTGAGTAAAGCTTGAAGGGTAGGAATGGAGGAGAAGTAGAGTTCATTCGTTCCGGGATAGAATACGATGGGTTCCAATTCTACTTTTAAGCCAATGGAGAGGGGCATGAGCCGCAGCGTGTCAGATTCAACATTCGGATCCGCGTAAACGCGGTCACTGAACATCATGTAGTCCGGTTCCACGCAGATGCGCGTATAACGTCGTTGCGGTTGCAGTTTCAGTATGGTGTCTTCGTGAATGTGCAAGGAAACAGGTTTCCGAGGGTTCAAACCTTCAATGGTCAGCTCGACGTCTAACGGCCGACAGTTTACTGAATTTTGAACCCTCCAAGTCTGCTCAATCGGATCATCGGTAACCGCTTCCGAATCGAGCCAAGGGCTTCGTTCGACGGTAAATTGTGCTGAAAGTTCCGTGCTCAAGAACAATGCGCAGGCGACCATCAGCATGCTGCGCTGTGCTCGAAATGTCGAAGCAGTTTTGGCTGGACCTGAAGAGATTTTTCTTGGCATTTTTATGAAGCAGAATCAGCTTTCCACTTCTTATAAATTACAAAGAAAAGGGCGGATAACAAAACGTACGGCACCGCCATCAAGTAAAGAATTCCTTTGTTCAGTCCGGCGCCTAAGCCGCCATCTTCGGCACTGTCTTCAGCCACGGCCTTGCACATGACACATTGCGCTTCAGCAGGATTGGCCCAAGTAATGAGCAGCACAGCAACGAATAATGCGCTTACCAGTTTGATGTAGGACGGGGATTTCATGGATACTGCTAGTCGGATCAATGGGGGTAATAAGGCGATATCATCCAATAAACAATGACTCCGGTTGCAGTGACGTACAACCAAATGGGCCACGTGATTTTTGCGATTTTCCTGTGTTTTTCGACTTGCATTCCCAAGCCACGCACATACGTGAAGAGAACCAGCGGGATGATGCCTGTGGAAAGCAAGATATGAGAGATGAGAATGACGAAATAGACTGTACGCGTCCATCCTTCACCGCCGAATTTGGTTGATTCTGTGGTCAAGTGGAAAGCAACGTAGCTTACCAAGAATAGCATGCTCAGGATCAAAGCGGTTGTGGTGAATGCACGATGCACTTTGATGTTTTTATTCTTGATTGCGACGAAGGCTCCGATTAGGGACAGGAAGGCTATGCCGTTGAATATGGCATTCAGTTTTGGGAGAATGTAAAGTGAAGCTTTGACATCATCAGGAAGATTTTCGACCGGGGGAATCAAGAAAAGGAGAGCGACTGCGACTGGAATCACCACCGCCATCGTCCAAATGAAGCGTTTGATGTTGCGTTCGTTTTCCATGCGTTTTCAGGGGTTAGATTGAGGAGTAATCCATAGGCGATAGGCATCAGCTAGCAGTTCATCAACTGCTTCTGTACTCGTACCATCGTAATAACCGCGGATGCGATTTTCTGAATCAACGAGAGCAAAGATATCACTGTGAAATATTCCGCCTGCTGCGGTGTCACTTTCAATTGCTGTAAGAAAATACCCGTTGCGAGCCAGATCGAAGATGTCGCCCTTTTCGCCAGTGAGCATTTCCCAAACTTGGGGGTTTCTGCCCAATTTCTCCCCGTATTCTTGAAGTTTGGATGGAGTATCGTGCGCGGGGTCAACTGAATGACTCAACAGCAAAACGTCATCTTGCATGCCACGGCTGATCAATAGTGCTTGAAGCCTGGCCATTTGACTTGACATGATGGGACAAATCGTAGGACATCGCGTGAAGAAAAAATCGACAATGCGCATGCGTCCAGCCACATCGCGGTGTGAGAATTCGGAGCTGTCAGCTGACATCAGCGCAAATGCCGGCACGGTGTGTCCGGGTGGCCCTAAAACGGGCAGTGGAGCTTCGCCCGTGAGTTTTTCAAGGGACTTTTTCCGCTCGTAAGCGGCTTCATCCATTTCTTTCTGCAACAAAGCGATGTCCTCGACTGCATCTTTGATGGCATCTTCCGAAGCGGCATGGTACACTCCCCGCAAATACCCGCTGCCGTCAACGAGCCAGAGAGTTGCAATGTTATTCGGTTCTGACTCATCTCGCTGAATCATAAAGGATTCTCTGATCAATGCGTCAATGTCATTTTGGTCGCCGGTCAAAAACTGCCATTTCCCGTCAAATCCATTGTAGCGTGTATTCCGATCAACATACTTTTTCAGGATTTCGGGCTGGTCGTACTCCGCGTCAAGGGTGAAGCAGACGGTCATGATGTCATTTTCATCACGGTACCTAAAATTTGGCCACAGAAGCTGTTTTGTAAATTGTGCAACATGAGCAGCATTGGTGGGGAAGAATGCTGCAATCCAAACCTTTCCTTCCAATGCCTCAGAGTTGAAGGTGGCACCGTCCTGATTGGTCAGTTCAAACGAGCCTACTCGCTGAGCTTGCTCGGACCACTCTTCCATTGCACCATCGACGGAGTAATAGGGCAGCGTGTTGAAGTGATGGTCTCCATCGATGCCCAAAATGAGCAAACCTGTGAGGGGCAGCCCCAACATGATGCTCAAGAGGTAAACGTACTTTTTGGCTGTATTTGAGCGGTTTTGTTTCACGAGAATCAAACCCTTAAAGCAGGGTGAAGTTCACAAGTAAACCGAAATCATTGAAACAGGGTAGAATTGCCAAGGTGGGCAAAACCCTCTGTAATTGCGATGAAGAGCAAGTAACTGATGAATAACATGTACGGAGCCAAAACGACCTTTTTGAGGTTAGGGCGTTCGTCCCCGAGGTGCATAAAGACCAACACAATGTAAGCTGCCTTGACCATGGTCAGAATCACGAAGGTCCACTTGATCATGCTCCAAGTGAAGGTCTCGGACCGTTTGAAATAAACACCCATGATGACTTCTACTGTGGTGAGCAGGGTCAATATGGCGGTCACTTTCCAGACATTTTTACGAATCACCGCACCCTCCTCTTCGCTGTGGTGAGAATTCAATGCGTAGCTATCGTTCACTATGAGGTCGTCGCGTTCCATGGCTTATGGGGTTGAAGGATTTTTCTTGCGCAGAATCAGATGAGGTAGAAAAACGTGAATACGAATACCCAAACGAGATCTACAAAGTGCCAGTACAGTCCAATCTTTTCTACCATCTCATAGTGTTTGCGGCGTTCAAATACTCCGCGGTACGCCATGAAAAAGATGATGATGTTGATCACAACGCCAGAGAACACGTGAAACCCGTGAAACCCGGTTATGAAGAAGAAGAAGTTAGCATAGGACTGCTGCACAGCATATTCGTTGTCGTGCATGTTCGCTCCAAAAGAGAATGATTCGGATCGTGCATTCCATAGCTTCATCGCTTCATCTCCGCTCACGTGAGATTCATTTTCAATGTATTTATTGATGGTGAGTGCATGCAATTCGGCTTCATGCATGTGTTCTCCGTTTTGAACCAACTTGATCCCGTGCTCGCTGTCCTGTAACGTGACCAATGGGTCGCCTGCAATCCATGGCTCGGCTAAGTGGCCGAAGTGGTGATCCATGTAAATGGCATCGCCCTTGTTCATGTCGAATACTTGACCATCGTCAGCCGTGACCGTTACATTTTCCGCGAGGATGTACGATCCTCCGCTGCCATGGATGAAGTGAGACCATTCCCACGCTTGCGATCCGAGGAAAAAGAAGCCTCCAATCACTGTGAGTCCCAACCATTTCACGACTCCATTTTTGTCGTTGCGATGACCCGCTTCTACTGCGAGTACCATCGTTACCGATGAAACAATCAAAATGAAGGTCATCAAAGCAACGTAAATGAGTGGATATTCGCCTTCTAAACCGGGGAGAGAGCGAAAGACTTGCTCGCCAATGGGCCATGCATCCGTGCTACTCGCTCGGACAAAACCATAAGCGGTCAATAATCCTCCAAACGTCAGTGCGTCAGAAACGAGGAAGTACCACATCATCATTTTGCCATAGCTCACGCTAAAGGGAGATTGTCCGCCTCCCCAAAGCTCCTCTTTCGAAATTGATTTTGTTGCTGCTCCGCCCATGTCTCGAGTTTGACGCGAATTTAAGAAATCCGAGTCAAAAAAGCACCTTTAAAATTCAATCGAATCCTTTGCGATGAATTGCCGCGGTTGTGAATGCCAAACAGAAGTTTCCTCAATGATAGAAGAAAAGAAAGGCAAACAAGTACAACCATAGGGCGCCCATAAAATGCCAGTAGATGCTCAGCGATTCAAGTCGCACTACATCCCCCTGGTGAATGGTTCCTTGAAAGACACGTATTCCATTGACAACGACGTAAATGAATCCAAATGTCAGGTGCAAGATGTGCACAGCAATGAGCGCCCAAAGGTAGCCTCCCCCCGAGTTTGATGTTCGAGCAACATCGCGCGTGATGGAGCGAACCATGAGCTCATCGTTTGCCGCATAGAACTCTTCACGCTCAGCGCTGTAGACCAGAGGCAGACCGTTTCGGTAAACAACGTAATCCTCGCCGTAAACTGCGGGACCTTCCATCATGGACTCAATGCTGTTCCACCGGTAGGTCTCAGCGCCTGACTCGTGTTCGCTAATCGTCCAGCCCATTCCCATTTCAGCCAGCCGTTTCCAGCCCTCCGCTTGGCTTACGGTGAATCCAATTCCCATGGCAAGTGTCAATGCCAAACCTATAAGCGCATTGTTTTTATGATTGGAGCGCATGGATCGCACAGACCACCAAAGTGCCACGGAGGACAACACGAGGAGTGCATTTGATGTCCAAAAAGCAGGTGTAGGTGAGACGTGGACCCAAAACTGGCCCATGTTCGAGACAATGTAGGCACTGGTGAATCCAGCAAACAGCATGACGATGGCGAACACGATGAAATACATCAGCATTTTCTTCGTTCGCTCTCGAATTTTTGGATCTAATCCCTCAAATACCCCGGGTTTTCGGGCAGGTTGTTCAATTTTATTGTCGCTCATGATTTTATCAAATCTTATCCAAAACGAAGGCTATTTGCACAATGGGCAGGTAAGCGAATGAGGCAAACATCAAGGTCTTGGCATGCTTCATGTCCAAGGTTTGATGCAATCGATAGGCTGGCACGGCGAAAAGCAACCCACAGATTACGGCCACGACCAACGCAACGTTTCCTACCATCGGATCGCCGGTTGGCAATGCCCATGGCAGCAAAGATGCCGGGATGCAGAAGAGCGTGTAGACAAATATTTGCCACGCACTTTGCTTCGTTCTTCCAGCCCGAAAAGGGAGCATGAAATAACCGGCTTTCTGGTAATCGTCGTGTGCCAACCAAGCGATGGCCCAAAAGTGAGGAAATTGCCACATGAATTGAACAGCAAAAAGAGTTCCAGGTTCAATTCCAAAATCACCAGTGGCTGCGACGTACCCGATCATCGGAGGCAGTGCCCCGGGAATGGCTCCGACAAAGACACTCATGGTGGTCTTTGCCTTGAGAGGAGTGTAAATGAACGCGTATGAAACCAATGCTGTTACTCCAAGCCAACCGCTCAGTGGATTGAGTGTGAAAAGGCATGTGAGGCCAATTGCTGCTGCAATGGCGCTATAACCCAATGCCGCTCCGGATTTCATTCGTCCTGTAGGAAGCGGTCGGTCCGCTGTTCGGGTCATCAACCCATCCACGCGTTTCTCGATGATTTGATTCAATCCATTTGATGCGCCAGTAAGCATGTAGCCTCCGATGGTTAGCATTAAAAAGCTATGGATGTCCATTGTTTCAACAGCCATAAACCAACCCAAAATAGCAGATACTACGACGAAAAAACCGAGTCGCATCTTGAAAAGAGAAGCGATGTCTTTGATTTTTTCGTTCATGGGTGTTTCGTCTGTAATTGACTTCGGGCAGCAAAATTACACCCGACAGACGGATATTGAGTCACCAATTTCGCTCCTCAAGCACTCGGCGGAGCCGAATTCCAGTCTCAACCCTCAACCATTGTGTGCTTATGAGGCTTCCGTTCATGTTGTTTTGGGTACTGCGAATGAATAATTCCTGACCTTCCAACTTAGGAATGGAGTAGCTGAAATCAATCCAGGTGTGCAACTGATTTATGATGTCGGTATCCCCAGCCTGACCATCTCCGGCAAAGAACCATTCGACACCGTAATTCGAGGGCCTTGTGATGTATGTAAGCAAGGGGTCTGAGCCAACGGAAACTGCCGGCTCTTTGCCCAAGGCTACCATTTCGTCAAGGGCTTGCCTTCGAACGACCACGCCTAAGTGCAAATGAAAATCACCTCGATTCCAGAATACGTGGCTTCTCAATTCGGCAAAATTGCTTCCAGCGGGATGAGCGAGTGGCTGCCGATTGTGTGTCCAGGACTGAGCCTGAGCAGCGTGAGAGTAGGTGTAGGGTCGAATCGCTGCCGCTTCCAGCACCAATTTCCATCGTTTGTTCAGGCTTCCATAATGAATGGAGCCAAGCGCTCCCCATTTGTTTGCCCACCATTGCCCGTCTGATAGCAACTCGCTGATGATAAGTTCGTCCAAAAGGATTTGACCATAAAGTCGCCAATGCCCTGAAGAGGTCGGCGGTTCCCAAGAGAGAGCCGCTCCGAGCAGCGCATTGTCAGCCGAACCCAGTGAATATTCCGTGGGACGAAAGGCAATGAAAGGAAGCGCATAAGATGCTTCAAAACGGCGGTTGTATCCAGAGTCATTTGCCAAATAACTTACAGCACCGAACAATTCGCCGCTCCAACCTCGGCCGAAGTCGACGTCCACGAGATGCGCAGCAAACCAAGATGGCCGTTTGATGGCATAATTTCCGGGGCTTCGATTTTGATCTCCAATGAAGTCAGATGGGCTCCCCACGGATCGGTGTGTGGAGCGGCCAATGAGATGGGTGTAACGCACCCGACCTGCATCAGCAAACAATCGTGCATATGGAAGTGAGGCAGCTTGTCGATCCAACCAAAGTGATCGCCAGCCTTTGCCCCAGTGATGCTGGCCTTGGCCGATTTCGAGTTGAACGCTGGGGGAAACCACAAAATTCAAGTGTCCGGTAGCGCGGATGAGTGCAATATCACTCGGATTCGGATTCCATGACCATCCGTTGCCATCCCATATGCCCCATTGCCAAGCCTGATTCCAGTCAGCCTCACTTACGTTACTCAGCCGCCAATGATCGAGCATACCATTCAATGTGAACCGCTTGAACCGCCCTGCCATTTCCATCCCTGCTTTCCATCCGATGCTTTCAGCGAAGGATCGAGCCGTTCCAACGCCAAATGCCCTGACGTTGGGGCTGAATTGACCTGATGCAAAAGCTCTGATTCCAATTGGGGCATCTCCATACCACAAGTTGCTGTCAGCAGCACTTCGCCAGTCGGTTGACTCTCCCAGTGGCCAGATGGACGGGCATGAATCATTGAGTGCTCCAATGTTCCAACGAGCGCTTTGCATTTGCTGACCATCAACAATGCCAAAACTGGCATAAAGAAGAATAATCGAGAGGAGGAATCTGAATGGATTCCGAAAAAGGGAAAGATAAGAAGGCCGAAAGGGCATAGGGCGAAGTTAAGACCCCGCTAAGGCTGACTCCGAGGAAGTCATTGATTTTTTTGTGCCGAGACCGCGCTGAGATTTCTGACTCAATTGATCTTGCCGCTTTTGATTCATCTTGTGGGCAACATGGGTTTTCCGCAGCAAAGGCAAAAACCAAAGGAAAGAGAGCAAGAGTAGACCGCAAAACATCCCCTCTTCACCCAAATCCGGAAAGAAAAAAGGCCTTGAGAATGCCAACAGAATGAACGCAATGCTGTACACGTAGACTGCAATTGCTGTTTTTTGATGGCTCTTGTGCTTCATCATCAACCGATGATGCAAGTGGTTTTGATCGGGATTAAAGGGAGAAATACCACGCACGGCTCGCAGAATGAACACGCGCAAAGTATCAACGAGTGGATAAGCCAGAATGGCCATTGCTAGTATTGGACGTGATATTTGTACAAGTGCATCAGGAACCATCTCCGATGGAGTGTGAATCAACTTTGTGGCTAGCGTATAACCCAAAAGTCCGAGGATCAGCGATCCACAATCGCCTAAGAAAATGCGAGCTGGAGCAAAGTTGAAGACAAGAAACCCGAGAGTTGCACCTGTCGCTGTAAGTGAGATGATCGCACTTGTATACTGCCCAGTCAAAATGAACCAAATTGAAAATGTCGCCATTGCGATTGTAGAGTAGCCGCCTGCGAGCCCATCAATGCCATCAATGAGGTTCCAAGCGTTCACCACTACAATGTAGACGAACAAGGAGAATACGGTCGCCACCTCCTCGGGCATGGCTTCGATTCCGAACAATCCACCAAACCCATTGATTCGAAAACCACCAAACGTAACCAGAATACTTCCTACAACGAGGTGGACGAGAAGTTTTTTTGCAGCCGACATTCCGATGAGATCGTCTTTGAGGCCCATCGTGAATACCAGGACAAGACACGGGAGAAGGATGGCATAGCTACGAAAGGTTTCTTGCCCGGGCAATTCCCCCATGGCTAACCAAAAGAATGCATTGCTGACAATCGTAAACAAAATCATTACGCCACCAATGGTTGGGACGCTTCGGTGATGAATTTTTCGCGGGTCTTCAGGCTCATCAACCAAACGCTTCAACTTCGCAATCTTGATGAGGTTGGGCATCCCAAAAAGAGCGATGAAAAACGAAGAAATAACGACGAGAGCAAACATAATGACTGCAAATTACGAAAAATGAATCGCGTTACCATTGATTATAGCAATAAATTGTGACGCACTCAATGTTAACAAAACAGCACGTGTCAATGTCGTTTCTCGAGAGTATCCTCATTTCCACCGTTCGACCGCGGCATTCAGACCAAAAGAAGCCCATCTGTAATCCAATTGAAGATCATGGTGACCGTTCGCCATTCCTGCATTGCAGAAAAATTTCAGTGGCCAGACGGCATGAATGGTGTAACTCGTTTCAAATTGAACCCAATTTGCAGCATCATTGTGTTCTCCCGAGACCGCAAAGGACCAAGCTGGTGTCAATTGCGCATTGGCCTGTATCCGAAATGCTTTGTTCCAAATACCGTGCGTCATCATGCCGGCATGTTCGAGTGATGCCAATCGTGGTCCGCTGATTTCTGTTGAAAGTCCTTCGTAATAAAAACAAGAAGTACACGTTGCTTCAGATTGTTGATAGGCCTCGATGAGCATTTGCCATCCATCTCCTTCGGCTCGAAACCCAGCGAGATTCGTCAGGCCAAGCATTTGTTGATGGGAGGCGTCGCTGGTGATTGCTCTTCGCGAATCCGCTCCAACATCGGCTGATTGTTGGAAGAAAGCAACTGCGTTTACGTTTTCTCTGAAGTTAAAATGCAACTGGCTTTCGAAGGCAATGACGTGGCGTTTGGCGTGATATTCATCTCCGACAGCATAGCCGAGTGACTCCCATCCTGCTTGTGCCAATGATGCGGATTTTTCTCGAATGAATTGATAGGCCCCTTGAATGAGCCAGTTTCTCTTCATCGCCCAGGCATGATTCAAGGTGATGACGTGAGAGCGATTGAGCAAAGATTCTGCTGTTTCGCCCAGCGGTCCTCTTTGATCAGACATCCACTGTGAAACGCTGACTTCGGAGCGGTGCTTATTTTGTTCAAAACCGAATCGGGCATATGGGGCAGGGGCAGCTGTTTTGGATTGCAAAACGCTGGCGCGACCAGCGCCAAAGTGCAAGGCGTCAATTCCGCCGTCGGCACTCCAAATCCCATTGCTCCAACCTGTCCAGCCTCGAGCCCGCGAGACGTCGTAGTAAGCCTGATCGATGGTATTCCAGCCATTGTTTCTGCCCAATTTGGAACGCCCCCAGCCGGGGATTCTTCGCTGCACCGCCCAAATTCCGAGCAATGGATCTGCGACGCCTTGCCGTTCAAGCAATTCTCCGCCAATGTGAAATTGGCCGTCCAATTCTGCTTGAAATCGCGCTCCACGGATGTTGTCCCAAAACGTCAAGTCTTGTTGATCATTGCTGGTGAATTGCGCCATTCCTACCATGACCTGAATGATGGGGTCGACGACAATCTTATTTTGATTTTCTGAAAAATCTAGCAAGTGCTGCTCACCTAGTCGTTGCCACCACGTGATTGCATTAGATGGCTGTGTGATATGCGTTCTTAGCGCTGGAATATGCCCGGTGCTGTCCTGAGTCACTTGAAGCAGTGCGGTTGCGGGAAAAAAAAGAATCAGGCCAAATCCTGCAGCACGAATGTAGGATTTGACGCTTTGGCGATTCATTGGAACGTGTCTTTTACTTTAGCGTAGACTTGTTCAATGCCATTTCGAAGTTGGATTTTGGCCTTCCATCCCAAGGCGTTGATCTTACTGACATTCATGAGTTTGCGAGGTGTGCCGTCGGGCTTGGAAGTGTCCCAATCCAAAGCGCCGTCATAACCCACGATGGCGCAGATCATTTCAGCCAATTCTTTGATACTGAGATCGACACCCGTTCCAACATTCACCCATTGGTTTCCGTCGTAATTGTGCATCAAGTGAACACATGCTTCTGCTAAGTCGTCCACGTGCAAAAACTCGCGCTTGGGGGATCCTGTGCCCCAAAGTGGTACCGAGGGTGTGCCATTTACTTTGGCCGTGTGGATTTTTCGAATCAAGGCTGGTAAAACATGGCTGGTTTCCAAATCATAATTGTCCCCAGGGCCATACAAATTGGTTGGCATGGCACTGATGAAATTGGCTCCGTACTGGTCACGGTATGTTTCGCATAGTTTGATGCCCGCAATTTTTGCAATGGCATAAGGTTCATTGGTGGGTTCCAGCGGACCAGTGAGCAAGGACTCCTCCGTGAGCGGTTGTGGTGCCATTTTTGGATAAATGCAACTCGACCCCAAAAAGAGCAGCTTGTCCACGTTGCTCTGCCAAGCAGCGTGAATGATGTTGGCCTCAATCATGAGGTTTTCGTACAGGAATTGTCCGCGGTAAATGTTGTTGGCATGGATGCCGCCTACTTTGGCAGCAGCGAGGTAAACATGATTCGGCTGTTCCGATTGAAAAAACGCCTGAACAGCGGCTTGATTGGTCAAGTCCAGCTCACTCCGTGTGCGGGTGACGATGTTGTTGAATCCCTCGGATTGGAGGTGGCGCACAATCGCAGATCCCACCATTCCTCGGTGACCGGCAACGTAAATTTTGCATGCAGCATTGGCCTCTTCCTTCTCCATGGGTTAAAGATAGAACGGTTTCATTCAAGACGTTTGTCGGCTTTGCCATTCGCGGAGGCCATCTCCAATGAAGGTAAATGCGAGCACCACGCTTACGATTAACCCTCCGGGCGCCAACGCTAGCCATGCGTGACTTCCTGTGATGAGGTGGTAGTGTTCTTGGACGATGTTGCCCCAGCTTGGAATGGGTATTTGAGCACCGTAGCCGAGAAAACTCAATCCCGACTCGATGAGGATGGCGGCGGCAAAGTTTGCGGCCGCAATGACAATGATTGGACCAATTGCGTTGGGCAGCATGTGTCGGAACATGATGCGCAAGTCCGAGTAGCCAATGGCTCGAGCCGCCTCGATGAATTCCATTTCACGGAGCGAAATGAATTGTCCGCGAACCACTCGCGCGACGTCGACCCACATGGTGAGTCCAATGGCGAGGAATACCTGCCAAAGCCCTTTGCCAAATGCCAAGGTGATTGCGAGCACCATCAGCAACGTAGGCAGGGTCCAAACGACTTGGATCCACCAGCTGATCAACGCGTCTATGCGTCCACCTCGGTACCCGGCCCACGCACCGAGCAATATCCCGATGAGCAAAGAAATCAAGACCGATGACAACCCTACGCCAAGACTGATGGCGGAACCGGCCATGAGCCGACTCAAGAAATCTCGGCCATAACGGTCAGTGCCGAGCCAATGGCGCATGCTTGTGCCGTCCTCAAGCACGGCAATTGCTCCGGGTTCTAGCAAAGATTGGTTCAGGTTTTGCACATTCGCATGCCGGGATGCATCCGGCCGAATCAGGGGGCCGCCAAGCGCAACCAAGGCGAGTAAAGCAATCCAAACCAACCCAATCAGTGCCGGGCGGTGGTGGCGAAAAGCACCAAACCAATGGGATTGTTGAACAGGGGCATTCATATTCAAAGCTGCGGCAATTTACAATGGCCGGTCTTTCCATTTGACGTGTCCACGCAGCAGATGCCACCAGGATCCCCAAACGAGCAGAGTGTAACGTACGCTAAACCCCAGAATGTCAGCTGGTCTGCAAGGCAGAGCATAACGTTTTGCGGCTGTTCGAATCAAGCGCTGATCAACGATGGTCTTGAATGCGAAGAGTGCAATCAGCATCGCAAAGCCCAACGCACCGAAGTCTGCGCTCACGATGGTGAATGCAAACAACATTAGATGCACTGCAGCCACCGTCCGGCCAACTTTTTGGGTTTCCCCATCAGAGCCATCGGTTGTTTTTGATGCCCATCGTGCACGTTGGTGCCAAAGTTCAGACCACCTGGAAGCGGGTTGGGTCATGGCCACAGCGTTGGAATCGGAATTCCAAACGATGCTCCCATGCCGCTCTTTAATGGCCAAAAGAGCGTAGGCATCATCTCCGGAGGCCCGCTTCTCGTGCAGCTGGCCTGCCGGATAGTTAGACGTGCGATAGACGCTGTTAGCACCGCTTCCCATGGCAAGCGAGCGGCTTGTCACACCTCCTTCGATCCAAGCCATGAGGCAACCGTATTCGAGTGCCTGAAAGCGCTGCCATGCAGAATGGAATTGGGGTTGAATGCAAACGGTTCCGAGGATGGCTTGTGGTGCCTGATTCCTTGTTTGGTTTTCTTGAATGCAGCGAATCATTGATTGAGCCCAGTCAGCTCCGATTCGCACATCAGCATCCAAAGTTGCCATCCAAGGAGTCTTGACTTTTCCGTGAGCCTGACGAAGTGCGGCTTTTTTCCCTTGCCCACGGTTTAAAATGCATTTTATGCCGGCTTCTTCAGCGATTTTACATGTGGCATCAGTGCTGTGGTCGTCGATGACCAAAACCTCAACGGATTGTGTTTGCTGTGCAAGATCCTGCAAAAGATGCGGGAGGTTTTTGGCTTCGTTCCGGCACGGAATCACTGCTGTGATTTGCGGGGTATGATCAGCAGCGATGAATTCAGGTTGATTCCCGTCTGTGGGTTTCGATAACCTCGTGATCCAGTGCTGGACTTGAACGGCGTAGATCACAAGGCATAGGACATTGCTTGCCACTAAAACGCAGAACAATGCTGTGCCCCCAGAATCAAAAGCCATTTCAATGTTCATGAGCTGTCGTCATAGTTCTCGGTCCAATGATTGCCCCGAAAACTGCCGGTACGACAAGGTTCAAGGACCAAATGAAAAATGTTCCTGCGATGAGAGGTACAACCATTTCTGGCGCCGGTTGAAGCACCATGACAATCAAAGCCTCGCGCACTCCCATTTCGGCAAGAGCAGCAGTTGGAATGATCATATTGCCCCAATACACCAGAGCGATTGCGGGGAGCAAGACAGTGGCATCTGAGAATCCATAGGCAATGAGACCAAGAGCAAATTGGCAGGCGAAAATAGAATATCGAGCGGCACTCAGCGCGATGACCAATGATAAGTTGGGTTGAGTTTGTCCAGATGATGCTGCATTTGTGGGTTCGAGCCAGACAGGCAGTTTGAAACGCTGTTGGAGCCAAAGCAAAGCGCTGTGGCCAAAACGAATGTTGGCCCAGCCGAGTGCCCACCAGGAGGCCGCTCCTGCGAGAGCGAGCATCGGAATCAGCCACAGTGCTTTGGTGCCTGCCGCTGCAGCTATCGGGTTCAAGAACCATGCTGTGGCCAAGGATCCAAACGTCAGTGTCATTCCTCCTTGTGCCCAAGCGCTCCAACCAAAAGACCGAAGACCGATTGAGCGCATATCAGCAGGCAACAGTGCGACGCGCGCCACTGCATCGCCGCTGCGGTTTGGAGTGAGAAAACCCCAGGTTGAACCGACCAAGACCTCCCGATAGGATTGGCTCATTGACCTGTTTGACCGTCGCAATAGCATGTGCCATTTTAAGGCTTCAATTCCCCAGTTGAAAGGCAACAATGCGGCTGCAAGTGCGATCGGCCAGCCATGTTTCGGAACAAGCTGCGACCATTTTAGCGATTGGTCAGCCACTGCGTTATGCTGCATGACCTGCCAAATGATCACTGTCAGCGCTAACAAGGAGGTGATCCAAGCCAGCCATTTGCGCGAACGCGGTTGATAACGGGGTGATTTCATCTGTTGGGGTACGCTTTTCCAAATGTACCTTCGTTGAGCGATGTCACCAACCACCAAACCAAAACCCGTCGAACAAATCATTCTCGGCATTGATCCCGGTACGACCATCATGGGGTACGGTGTGATTTGCGTGTGCGGTAAATCCGTCGAATTGGTTGAAATGGGTGCCTTGCATCTTTCGAAATACAAGGACCACGCCGTCAAGTTGAAACGAATTTACGATCGATGCTCGGCGTTGATTGATGCCCACGCTCCAGATCATATGGCGGTTGAAGCGCCGTTTTTTGGGAAAAATGTGCAGTCGATGCTCAAGTTGGGGAGGGCGCAAGGTGTGGCATTAGCAGCAGCGTTGTCCAAGGACATTCCAATTGCGGAATACGCCCCGCGCAAAGTGAAGCAGTCCATCACAGGTTCGGGTGCAGCGAGTAAAGAACAAGTTGCGGCAATGGTGGCGCGCACCCTGAAGATTCCGGTTACGGACTTGCCAAAGGAGTTGGATGCGACAGATGGATTAGCGGTGGCATTGTGCCACCACTTTCAACTGTCTTCGCCTCGCATGCAGGCAGGGTACAGCGGCTGGAAAGCATTCATTGCGGACCAAGGAGACCGCGTACGCTCCTGACTTTTTGTGGCCTTGTAACCTTTTCAAAGGTGCTTCGTATTAGAACCTGAAGTTTATCTTCAAACAGTTTATTTGTTTTTCATTCAACAGGGAAGGGCTGTCCATTTGGGCGGCCCTTTTTGTTTTGAAAAATGAGCAGCCGACGAAGTGTTTAACTCAGCAGGAGCGTGCTGTCTATGATATTGGAAATCAAAGTCTCTTTAGAGAAGCCGGATTTTTCGGCTTGCTGAGGGATGATGCTCACCTCGGAGAATCCCGGGACGCCATTGACCTCAATGACAGAGGCCACACCAGGCTCTGTCCAGATCATGTCCACTCGCGCCATTCCTTTGCAGCGTGTTGCGCGGTAAACGGCGAGGGCCTGCGCTTGGAGTGCATCACGTTGGCTCTCAGGAATGAGTGCGGGCGTGATCTCTTGTGATGCTCCTTGGTACTTGGCCTCATAGTCAAAAAATAGGCGTTCCGTAGTGATTTCTGTTACCGGTAGGACAGTCGCTTGGCCTTGTTCGTTGGGCACAACCCCTACAGTGAACTCACGACCTTCTAACATCGATTCCACGAGCACTCCGCTCGTGCTTACCGAACGCGCCAAAGCAATGGCAGATGCCAAATCGGCTACCGTTTCTGCTCGTGAGATGCCAATGCTAGACCCGGTTTCATTCGGTTTTACAAAACAAGGAATGCCTACGTTGTTGGCGATTTTCACGGCGTCCCAAGGCTCAGAATGGGCAAGTTCAACGGATCGAGCCACCTCTATTTTTTCCTCCCGAAGCAAAGCGTTGGTTTGACCTTTGTTGAAGGTCAAGGCCATGCAGTTGGCGTCGCCCGTGGTGTAACGCATTCCTGCTTCATCGAGCATGGATTGCAGTTTCCCGTCCTCGCCAGGTGTACCGTGCACCATGATGAATGCGCCAATGAAGCGGCGTTTGTCGTTGACCAGTGCTTCGAGGTTGGTGGCGGTTTTCTCTCCCGTGAGTACGTCTTCTATCAACCAACCTTTGGGGTTGATGTGGACCAGCACTGGCTTGAAACGTCTGCGGTCGATCTGCGCCATGACCATGGCTGCGGATTTTCGCGAGATCACGGCTTCTCCGGAGTAGCCGCCTGTGAATACAATCAATGCTTGAGGCTGGGACATGGGCGCAATTCTAGTTCAAAGTAAGGGTGCACGGTGACGTAGGTTTGTGCTGGTCAGTCATTTCCATGCACGGCCAATTGTTCACGAATCTGCATCACGCGATCGGCTACTTCTTCGCGACTTGAACCTGTGATGGTCACGTGGCCCATTTTCCGAAAAGGCTTGACGGCAGATTTACCATACAAATGCGGATGAATCCCAGGGGTGTTCAATGCCGAATCGAGCCCAGAATAAATGGGCATACCAATAGCC
>DCPZ01000046.1 GCA_002323795.1 Flavobacteriales bacterium UBA1531
AGCCAATCTCGCCCTGAAAAAAATCTCCATCGATTCCCCCATTGGCAAGGGGTTGTTGGGGAAGGCTGTCGGTGAAATCGCTGAGGTTCAAGTCCCCGCAGGTTTAATCCCGTTTGAAGTCCTGGAAATCAGCCGTAACTCCTGAAATCAGGAATCATCATGGCCAGCATATTCAGTAAGATTGTCGCAGGTGACATTCCGTGTCATCGCATCGCGGAGAATGAGGAATTCTTAGCATTCCTCGACATCAGTCCACTCGCTGAAGGACATACGCTTGTCATCCCAAAAACTGAGATCGATTACTTCTTCGACCTCGACGCCGGATTGCTTTCGCGCATCAACCTCTTCGCCCGGGACGTGGCCAAAAAAATTGAAACCGCAATCCCCTGCAAGCGGGTTGGAGTGGCGGTCATTGGATTGGAGGTGCCGCATGCACACATGCACCTCATTCCACTGCAAAACGTGGCTGACATCAATTTTGAGCGTCCCAAGCTATCCTTCACTCAGGAAGAATTAGCCGCTACCGCTGAGCGCATCAAAGCCGCTTGACCCAACGCCTTTAGTCTACGTATCCGTCCAAAATTGCGGTCCACACACCGAGGATACCGCCGTCATTCCGGGTCCAAATCGGTCGAACCACTCCATCGTACGCGCTGATGTTGTTGTAATCGCCAAAAAACAATTGTGGGTCCGGTCGAAATGACTTTCGGCTCACCTTCAAGTTTTCCCACGAAACTCCTCCATCGTAGGATGAGGCGACATAAACTTCTGTATTCCATGCTGGTTTCATGCGGACATCCGGATACTTTTTCATGGCATCTCGTCGATCATAAAATACGATGTGCACATGTCCCGTCACATCGTCAACGTCCATCCAAGTGAAAAACTGTTGGGCTCCAGCGGGGTCGTCATTGACACGAATGGGGTCTGTCCAAGTTTTACCCTTATCGTCGGAATATACCAGCCACACGTCGTTGTCATCGGGTCCATTTCGATCGTCCGTCCAATTGACATAAATCCGACCTTGATGCGGCCCTGAGCTACGATCCACTCGGGTCACAGGCATTCCGTTGGCTCTACCCACCCCACGAATCGTTTGATCCCATCCTCCTTTAATTTCGGTAACGCGCAAATCTTTTTCAAGCCACGTTTCGCCACCATCTCCGCTTCGGTCCATCCAAATGGTGTCGGCGTGCGCCCAAGCGACGTACATCGTTCCATCAAGAGCGATGTCTGGAACCGCGCCCTCTACCGTCAAATCACCATCCGCGCAGTCGCCGGCAATCGCATTGACACGTATCGGTTCTGACCACTTCTTTGCCCGGCGATTCGAAGTGCTGCACAAAATCACCGATTGATCCGTCTCCAGAGGGCTGCCATATAAATCAAACTGCGTCCAGCAGGTCAATAACGTTGAACCGTCGATCGAAACCGCTGACCATTCCTTGTCTTGGTCTTTGCTACCATTCAGGCCCATGCCTGCGCCCTTGTTCCAGCGCTTGCCTTTCCTTCGTGCTCGTTGCACAACGATGCGATCGAGCAACGCTTCACTTGACCAAGCCTGACCATCGGGATTGGACAAATGGAGGTAATAGAAGTCGCCTTTGGGTGAGCCAACAATGCAGGGATCGCCAAAGACTCCAAACTTGGATGTCAGACGCTCCGTTTTCCATGTGTAACCTCCATCATTGGAGACGTGAACATTGTCCAAAATGGATCCGGCTACCATGAGCATGGGATTTTTGGGACTGACTGCAATGGATGGCTCACAAGGTTGGTACTTATCCTCTGCTCCCTTGTAAATCAACACGTTGTCTGGCGCTCGTTGCGCCACTGAGACTTCAACCAATAGCAATGCTACCAATGGCATAAATCCACGCAACAACGGCTGTGTCTTATTCCACATCACCCTCATCTACAGCAACTTGAAACGAAGATTTCGCTTCCTTCAACAGCACTCCGATTTCTGTAAGTTCCGCCATCAGCGCTTGCTGAATTTCCAAAATAGCATCATCCGACATGCCCTCGAGTGAAGCTCCAGAACCGTGGTCGTGGTCGTGGTCGTGCCCATGATCGTGGTCGTGGTCGTGGTCGCAGGCCGCTCCAGGCAGAGGAGCAACCGTCGATTCCCAATCGTGGAATCGCACGTCCAATTCTCCCAATTGACTCTCGACTCGAGCCAACTGCATGGCAAATATGGAGTCCCCTGCTGCAAGACTTGCCTCCACTTGAGCTTCGACATCACCCAAGGCCAATTGCAATTCATCGTGTAACTCAGCCGCTATTCGATCCAGTTGCTCGTGAATTTTCTGAGCTTCTTGAAAAGTCGCGCTAGGTGCCGCATCTCCGCATCCGGTTGTCAGTACTACTGCCAAAGAAAAGGCCAATAGATAGATTGAAATTTGTTTGAATCGCATGGTTAGTGTTTTTCAGTTTTGGAATTTCGCAACGCTCCTGAAGGAGGGACCGGGTCAAAGCCTGCATCCGACCAAGGGTGACAACGCGAAATGCGTTTGATGGCTAGCCATCCTCCACGGCGAGGGCCAAACCGCTCAATCGCTTCACGAGCATATGCTGAACAAGTCGGTTGAAAACGACAATTCGCCCCCAAAAGCGGGCTTAGCACCAGCTGGTACGATCGAATCAATCCGAGCATTATCGTTCGCATCATAACCGCAATTTACGGCGTTAAAACGGCAAACGCTCCAAGGCCATTCCCACAGCCAATGTGCCGGTAACCGCGCACAAAAAAATCTGTTGCTCCCGTTGCGTGACTCCAACCGCTCGGAGTAAAGATGCTACTCCCAAACACACCATCAAAATCAATAGCTGCCCGACCTCGACACCCAAATTAAATCGAAGCAATGGCATGACAATGGATGCCCCATCCTCTCGCATCATCCGAAAAAATGAACTGAAACCGAGGCCGTGAATCAATCCAAAGCACACGGTTACGAAATAAGTCAAGCCGCGTCCCCATGCCTCGCGTTTTCCTGCCCCGCGTCGCAAGTTCCACGCAGCTGTGAATGCAATGCTCACCGGAATCAGGAATTCAATCCAACCGCCGTCTGCGTGCACCCAGCCCATGCCAGCGAGCAACAGCGTGATGCTATGCCCCACTGTGAAGGCCGTTGCCAAAACGATCACACGCCAGGCGTCTTTTAGACTTGCCCAAGCAACCAATGCCAGCAAGAACAACATATGATCATAGCCTGCAAAATCCGTGATGTGCTCGATGCCCAAATAAAAATCGTTCATGCCTAAGAAGTGTGATATTCGGCGATGCGAAAAGCATGCTCGTTGCGATCGTCTGCATGCTGATCGAATACGATGGCCGTTTGCTTCCAACCCGCAGAAAGCAAGCCCAAATCAAAGAACGTATCTCCTTCTGGTGCGGCATCCACGTGGGTGATGAGCAGGCGATTCACCCAACCTTTGGACATAGATTCAGCATAAATCTGCCCCCCACCAATGATGAACAACTCCTCCACCCCTAAAGCCTTGGCACAATCGATCCCTGCTTCCAAAGAGTGGGCAACGTCCGCCCCAGGCGCCTGATACTGGGCATTTCGTGTGATGACGATGTTGGCCCGATTCGGGAGCGGTCGGAATCGCTCCGGAATGGACTCGTAATTGCGTCGTCCCGTGAGCACGGCGTGTCCTTTGGTGGTGTCCGAGAAAAACTTCATGTCGTCCCGCAAACGCCAGACGAGGTCGTTGTCTCGGCCGATCACACCGTTCGTTGCAACAGCTACAATGATGGAAATCCGCATAGGTCTTGCTTTTGCGATTAGACCGAAACAGCTGCCTTGATGTGCGGCATGGGATCGTAATTCTCCAATTTGAAATCGTCATAAGTGAACGCGAACAAATCCTTGATTTCAGGATTCATCCACATCGTCGGCAGTTTCCGCGGTTCGCGGGTCAACTGCTCCCGAGCTTGATCCACATGATTGGTGTAGAGGTGAACATCCCCAAACGTGTGGACAAACGTACCGGGCTCCAAATCACACACCTGCGCCATCATCATGGTGAGCAATGCGTAGGACGATATGTTGAAGGGCACACCTAAGAAAGTATCCGCCGAACGCTGATACAATTGGCAATTGAGCTTGCCGTTATCGACGTGAAATTGAAATAGGCAGTGGCACGGTGGCAAAGCCATATCATCGATAAAACTTGGATTCCATGCAGAAATCACATGACGACGCGAATACGGATTGTTCTTGATTTGATCCACCAATTTCACGATCTGATCGGTATGCGAACCATCAGGATTGGGCCAGCTGCGCCATTGATATCCGTACACAGGACCTAAATTCCCCGCTTCGTCTGCCCATTCATCCCAAATGCGCACGCCATTTTCCTTGAGGTAAGCGATGTTGGTGTCGCCCTTCAAAAACCACAACAACTCATGAATGATTGAACGCAAGTGCAGTTTCTTGGTGGTCAGGACCGGAAAACCTTCGCTTAGGTCAAACCGCATTTGATATCCAAAACATCCAATCGTTCCCGTCCCCGTGCGGTCTTCGCGCAGCGATCCATTCGCAAGAATGTGATCCAATAAGTCCAAATATGCTTGCATGCACCGAAGGTATTTTCAGATGCACAAAGAATAGCCGACACGTTGAAAGGGAGTGGAAAAAGTGTCAGAAAGTAACGTCAGGTAAAGTGACGTCGCAAAAAAGGTTGGGTACCGTATTCCACCAGCGGCGTTCCCCAACGATAAAGTGCATTGATCAGCAGCAAATGCAAAATCAAAGCACCGTGCAACGGCAATATGTACCATGGTCGTGGCAAATCAATCACAAACGGATTATCCGCCTTTGGAGCCTCCCACATGTACATGTAGTTCGCCGTGATGGCCGATGGGAAATAGGTGTTCAACCACCAATTGAAAAGTCCAACCAACGAGGTAAGAATCGCCACCGCGACATAAGTCTTGATCCATCCCCATTTTGGAAATCGAAATCCAAAAGAACGGGCCATAACGATAGGCATGATCACAATCGCCGTGTGCTTGAAATAATAATCCAAGAGCACCAATGGCGCATCCCCAATCGTAAGTTGCGGCGTGAGCAATGCATGCACACCCCCGATCGTGCCGGTGAATGCCGAAAACATAAACAACTTCTCATTTTTGAAGAAGCAGTTCAAACCAACCAAAGCGTAATTCACCCCGCAAAGGTGCAATGGCAAATTGCGGTGCCATGACATGTCGTGTTTTGGATTCAGAAAACCATAGATCGGCATGAAAAGGTTCGCAATGATCAAAACAATCCCGGCCTTACGGAGGGCGTCCTCCCGAGCTTTCTCGTCCAGTGATGCAAACATGCGTACAATCAAAACACCTGCAAGAATGCTTCCAAACATGAACACCCAATAGCGGACTTCATCCGCGTGAATAACAACGTCGTAACTGTTCAATGTTGGAAATTAAAGCGTCCTAAAGGCATGTGTCAGCGCAGAAATGTACTGAGTAAAAACGACATTCAGCTTGTTGCATTTTGCAATCCTTCGTGGATCAAGGTCTGCGTCGGGAAAGCAAAATCTAATGATGCGTCATTGAAACGCTTCAGAATTTCGAGGTTAACCATGCCTGGAGTGAGGCAAACATCTGCCTCTTTTCGGACATAATAAATGGCACTCACGTTCAACGAAAAATCTCCGAAGCCACTGAACCAAATCAAGGTGTCATCTTCCGTCCCAATGTGCTTCTCAATGATCTCGGTAAGAATGCCGATGGCCTGCTCGATCTGGTCAGGCTTGGTGTCATAAGTCAACCCCAAATCCAATCGAATCTTGCGCGCGGGTTCGGCCGTCACATTCTCCACGAGGCTATCTGTGAATTTGTGATTCGGGATGGTAACTACCCGTCCGGCAAGTGTCTTGATTCGCGTCGAGCGAATCCCAATCTCTGTCACTGTTCCGTCAACTCCAGCTACTTGCACCCGGTCACCCACCAGAAAAGGTTGATCCACAAACACCGTAATTCCTCCAAAAATATTGGCCACAAAATCCTTAGCGGCTAGACCCATGGCTAAGCCGCCAATGCCAACACCGGCAAGCAGTGCAGCGACATCATAGCCGGCATTGTTGAGCGCCATGATGAAGCCCAATATCCAGACGGTTGAGCGCAAGGTCTTTCGCAAGATGGGCGCCATTTGGGACATCATCTGAGACGAAGATTTCTGAGCAGCTCCCATGAAAAGATTGCCCAGAACGCTATCGACAAGTCGCGCAGCCATCCACGTCACATTCAAAGCAACTGCAATCGAAAAGACGTGGTCCATGAACGCATCCGTCTCCGCACCAAAATGCAAGTGATCGTATCCGAACCACAAGCCAAGCAATACAACCGACAACGAAAGCGGTTCTTCGATCTGATCCACAATGATATCATCCAATTGTGTTTCACTTTTCGCAGCCAAAGCCTTCATCCTACGGCTGAACCAGCGGTAGACCAATCGGCCTGCAATCACACCGCCGAGCGCCCAAGCCAAGGCAATCATCCACTCCATCGCGGGGTTGCCCAAAAATTCTGTGTCTAAAAATTCCATGGACCAAAAATGGCGCGAATATCTTTGCGTCATGCAAACTGGCTCAAAAAACTCTAAAGGATTCAATGTTTCATTTGGTCCGTCCCTGCGTTTAGGCGTTCTGGGCGGGGGACAACTTGGACGCATGATGATTCAATCCGCTGTTGATTTCGACGTGCGAGTAGAAGTAATGGATCCCAATGCGGATGCCCCTTGTCGACACCTGACGTCGAGATTCATGCAGGGCGACTTGCAGAATTCAAAGGATGTCGTTGCATTCGGATCGGAGTTGGATGTGATCACCATTGAAATTGAGCACGTTTCGGTCGACGGCCTCAGGGAACTCGAATCGAAGGGTGTTCGTGTGATTCCGAAACCCGATCATCTGGCCATCATCCAAGACAAAGGGAAGCAAAAAGCTTTCTTCGCTGAGAACAACATTCCCACGTCGCCCTTCCAACTGATCGGCGGCGCTAGCGAGGTAAAGAAGATGGGACTCCCCATCGTCCAGAAAATGCGCACGGGCGGCTACGATGGCAAAGGTGTTGTTGTTTTAAAGTCAGAAGCCGATTTAGACCGAGCATTCGATGTGCCGAGCGTTTTAGAACATGCTGTAGACATTGATAAAGAACTGAGCGTAATCGTAGCACGCAATAGCCGAGGCGAAATCGAATGTTTTCCCGTAGTGGAGGCCGTTTTCGATCCGGTAGCAAATTTGGTCGATTACCTCATCGCACCTGCGGACATCTCCCCTGAACAAGCAAAAGATGCAGCGATTTTGGCCATTCGCGTCGCGGAAGCCATGGATTTTGAGGGTTTGGTGGCAGTGGAATTGTTTCTTGACCGTGACGGGAACCTGCTTGTAAATGAACTGGCTCCGCGCACCCACAACAGCGGACACCATACCATCGAGGCGAATCGCACATCGCAATTCGAGCAGCACCTTCGCGCTGTTTTGGACCTGCCGCTTGGCACCACCGAAGCCGTCTTTCCTGCTGCCGCGATGGTGAACTTGGTGGGCAGTGCAGAGGCTCTTGGTACGCCCATTTATTCGGGGCTCGATTCGTCATTGAACACCCCTGGCATTCATCCGCATTTGTATGGTAAATCTGCCGTCAAGCCTTTTCGGAAAAT
>DCPZ01000013.1 GCA_002323795.1 Flavobacteriales bacterium UBA1531
TTGGCCTTCGAATCCGGCCCTTCCGAATCATTCGAATTGCAATGGGCAACTTACCAAGATGCCGCAGACCAGTGCGCTTTGAGCCGAATCTGGGGGGGCATTCATCCGCCCATGGATGACATTCGAGGCCGAGGCATGGGAGTGCAGGTTGCACAAATGGCCATCGACCAATTTCAAGAAGAAATGGAATCGTTATTCACTCCGGTGGTGTGCCCAGAGGACATTGATGGAAATGGGAATGTCGGCACCACCGATTTGTTGGCACTCCTCACCAAATATGGAGAAGATTGTGATTGACGCTTCGGGAACCCCGAAGCTGGCCTTACCAGACGATCAGTAACACCGCCCAGAGCAAAGCTGTGAAGGTGCATAATGAGCCCGCGGCAGCGTACAGGAAATACTTGAATCGCATCGTCTCCAAATCCCCCACATGGTCCAATTGCTCCTCGGCAAGTGCCTTCCAGCGCATGGAATGATCATTTTGCTCGGCATCACGCGCTCGGCGCATCAGGGCGTACACCCTTTCCTTGCCGCGTGCGATGCTTTCCTGGAAAGGATCGTCTGCAGCGGCATAAGCCCAACGCAGCGCCAAAAGCATTTCAGAAAAAAGAGACGTAAGTCGCATGGCTCATTGAACGAGCCCACGACACAAAATGTTTCAATGCCCTAGGAAGCTGATTTGACGCACGTCGATTGCGTGGTATGAGGAAGCTTTAGCCTCCACCTGACAAGCATACGTGCCAGAAGGCACGTTCATCGCGATCAAATCCAGGGGGATTGTGTGATTGCCGACCGACCAATTGCCGCATTCGAGCCGATGCACGCAGCGCCCGTTGAGGTCCCAGAGAGACCATGTCACGGAAGCTGGCTGAAGCAACTCCAAGGGGAAAGTGGTCCGATCGCGGCATGGATTGGGGAAATTCTGTCCCAAAACCATGACCTGCGCACTTCGGATTTCGTGATAACCAACTCCATTTGTTCCTGTGCCCTCCACAGTGGCCTCGTAGTCAGAGACGTATTCGTTGGCTTCTTCGTCCCACTCCAAAGTGGCCATTTGCAAATCGAAACCATCGGCAAACACAAAGTCCTGATCCGGGGACAACGGATCGGGACCTTCCGGATATAAATCAGGTTGCGCGGCGACCGCCGCGACAGTCTCATCATGCGGCCAAGTCCATTGCGAGACGGCGCTGTATGCGCTGCTCACATAGACTTGAAAATGCACATGCGTGACGCGACCGGGGTACCATCCTGGCAAGATCGTAATGCATTCACATTCGCCATTCTCATCCGTAATTTGATAGCCGCGGCAATACGTCAATCCTTCTTCCGAATTGTAACCGGAGTAACCTCCGACATTGTCACAGTGCCAGATATGTACCCTCACATTGGGCATGGGCTCACAATTCTCGGTGCCGACAATGCGCACGCGTTGGCGCAACTGAACACCCATGCGGTCCTCGCGAATGTCTTGGCGAAAGAAAAAGGCATTATCTGTCAAGTCCAATGGAAACGGACCCGGCGTCTCAGCGGGCACCAAAACGCAATTGGAACGTGAAGACATAACGCTCGGAGCCTTTTTCGTTGCCAAAGCCACTTGTGCCAACGGTGCTGCTGACAGCAAGCCCAGCGTTTTGAGAAATCCAGATCATTTCATGCGCTGTGTTTTTGGAAAGGCAATGTCATTTGGTAGGCCAAATCATCGCTTTTGGTGTCATCCGTAACGTCAAGTCCATAGATGATTTCACGCGGATCGCCGTCGACCATGGTGCCAAACAACCGGTCCCAAATGCTCAGCATGTTGCCGTAATTGCGGTCGGTCCAAGGGGCTTCAAAGTGATGGTGAAATTTATGCATCTGCGGGGTCACAAACACCCAGCCCAATGCGACATCGAGCCGCTTTGGCAAGGCGACGTTGGCGTGGGTCCAATACGTGAAGAAAATGGTGAGAACGCGATAAAACACGTAAAACGGCAACGGCGCGCCGGTGATGGCTACCGCCACCAACGCAAATGATTCCCGCACGACAAAATCCACCGGATGGTGGCGTGTACCTGTGGTCACATCCACATGCGTGTCGCTGTGATGCACCTTGTGCAAACGCCAGAGCATCGGAACATTGTGCAAGCACCAGTGTACAGAAAATTGAGCGATGAAGTCGAATACGACAATGGCCAGTAACAGTTCCAAACCTGTGGACCAATCCAACCAATGCAGCATTCCCATTTGCGCATTGGCTCCCCAATGAAAGACTCCTACCGCAATCACTCCAAAAGCGGAATTGATGGCCATCGTAGTGGCCAGAAAAACCAGATTGGTCCGTGTGTGCGGCCACGTCCTGAAGCCCCCTTTGAAAAAGGGTCGCATGCCTTCGAGCACCAAATTCAATGACATGCAACCAATGATCCAGAGCAATTTTTGCCAAGATGCCATCGATTCAAAAAAGGCTAATAATGAGTTCATTGAACCATTTATTTCTACCGGAATTTAGGGCGGATTTGTGAACTTCACCCCAAGGCACGCAATGATTGTAAATGCTTTTGCTTATTTTTCAGTATGAAATTTGGAGCGATGTCTTTTTTGATGGTTCTGGGACTTACCCAGCCTCGACTCTACAGCCAAGCTCCCTGTGAGTGGTTCGACCACGATGGAGATGGCCTCATAGGCGCCAACACTTGGGTCTATGTTTTAGGTCAGTACGATACCGACGGTGAGATGGATGTGGACAGCTCAGGTTGGGTCGATGTACGTGATTTGCTCGCGTACATGCCTTTTTTTGGGCTCGGTTGTTGGGAACCTCTTGATTGGTACGAAACCACGAATGGCCACATCGAAGAATTGGTCCTCACCGAATGGGAGGTGCACGAAACTGAGCTAGTGGGCTTTGAAAACCTTCCAGCTGGCTCCATTACGTATCGACTTTACGCAGCATTATCGCATGAAGACGATCAAGTTTTGGCGGTATTTGGTGACAATGACGACCCTTTGAACATTTCTTCAGACGGAACCTTTTATGGATTTGGAGGTGATTTTGGAACGGTTGTGGTCGACAACTTCAATCCTGCATTTGTTCCGACATTCCCGGCATATGCTTACTCCACCATGCTCAGTTGTGGAGACATCCCCGAGGTTTATTCAGCAAATACATTCACTGGCCATGTATCCAATTGGCAAGCACCACTGAATGAACTGAATACGGAAGGAGACATCGTTTTTGCTGACACCACAGGTGGTGCATGGTTCAATGCAGGCATTCAAATTCCTCAACAATCAGACGGCTTGGTCTTTTTAGGCCAATTCACCATTGTTGATGGATCAACTCTAGAGGGCACGCTCAATCTATTGGCCCAAACTGCAATGGAAGAGGGCGAAGGGGTTGAAACTGCGGTGGGGATGACCTTCTCGAGTGACGACCTCGACGTACTGGGTTGTACCGATCCCGAGGCAAGCAACTTCAACTCCCTTGCAACTTACATGTTCGGCACGTGCATCTATGCAGGTGATTATGACGAAGACGGTGTCATCACCGTATCCGACCTCCTCGAATTGCTCAGCTTTTTCGGATGCGAAGCGTGCCCAGACCAAGACCTCACTGGAGATGGCAATGTGACAGTTCAAGACATCCTTGTCTGGTTAGGACTCTTTGGTTAAACCCATTCGCTTGAGCGGAAGATTCACCACGGAAGCTCAAGCCTCCAACGTCCAAAAATCGGCTACGATGTCCCCTTCGCCTATGGCTTCGATGTTGCTGCAAGCCTCCACCATTCGCTGTCGATTGGCAAGCAATTCTTCTGCACCTTCCAATGAAGCCGATTGCATCGCTTCTCGGGTCGGCCATAAGGCATGTGCCCAATAAGTGCCACTTTCACTTTTGTAAAGGCGCGAGCCGCCGCTGCCACATTGCTGCTTGATGGCCACAGTCACGGCCTCCCATGCGGATTCAAATTCAGCTGCCTGATCCGGCAACACTTCAAAAACATACAATACGGCGTGTTGGTGCAAAGGCATGGGGAACAATTTCAGGTAGAGGTTGAGAGCAATGCAACGGCACAGTGTGCGAGCAAAAATAAGGTCTTTTGGGCACTGTGATTCTTCCCGGTTGTCATCATTATATTTGAATGAAAAATGGCACTGACCCCAACCACTTCTATCCCCTTGGGATTCCTTGCCCCAGAATTCCATTTGCCCGATGCGATTTCCGGCGAAATGATGGATTCAGAGGCACTGTTTCAAGGGGGACCTACCGTGGTTGTCTTCATGTGCAACCATTGCCCTTTTGTGATTCATCTGCTGGAAGCATTGGTGGACGTCGCCAACGAGTATCAGGCAAAAGGAGCCAATTTTATCGCGATTTCAAGCAACAATGTCGCAACGCATCCTCAGGACGGATTCCCTGAGATGGGTCAATTGGCTCAGAAATACAGCATGCCTTTCCCATACCTGTATGACGAATCCCAAGAAGTCGCCCGTGCCTATGATGCAGCGTGCACTCCTGATTTTAGTCTTTTTGACACCCAAAATCAGTGCGTCTACCGGGGGCAATTCGATGGTTCTCGACCGGGCGACGGCACTCCGATCACCGGCGCAGATTTACGTCGCGTTTTGGACTTGCTGCTTTCCGGCAACAAAGTGCCCGCAGACGGACAGGTGCCTTCAGTTGGATGCAACGTCAAGTGGAAATGACATTGAGTTTTCATAGTTTTAACTCACCGTCTGCAGTGTGCTCATCCGAACCCACGTCAAGCCCATGAAATCGAATGTCTTTTGTTTCTTCCAAGTCACAGCCATCGCATTCGCTGCGCTGGCAAGTATTCAGTCCAGTTCAGCCCAGCTGCCTATCGATGCCAATGGACTTGTAGATGCCTATGAACGCGGAGAAGGCGTAGTATTTCACAACCGTGCCACGGGTTATTCACTGCAATTTCGTGGGCTGGCGCAATTCACTTCCGAAACCCGACATTTCTCGGAGACCGACGAGTGGACCACTCGCTTTCGAGCACGACGCATTCGCATGCGGTGGGCTGGTGCGTCAAGCTCTCAAAAGTTTCGTTACCGGGTGCAATACGAATTATCAAATCCAGATGGCGATGGCGACGATGTATCAGGCATGCTCATGGATGCGTGGTGTGCATACCAACCCAACAACCGATTTCGAATCACGTTCGGACAACGCTCAGCCATCAGCGACAACCTCGAATTGCGCATGGGATCCAACAGCCTGCAATTTGTTGAGCGTAGCCGTTTGACGTCTGCTTTTGGAACCATCCGTGAATTTGGAGCATTTGCAGAAGGTCGTGTGAGAGCGGGTTCAACGGGATGGCTCAAACTAGCAGGATCTGTGGTAACCGGGGACGGTGCTGCAGAAAACATCCGCAACCACGGTGGGCTCAAGTACGAAGGGCGCTTACTGTGGCTGCCATTGGGGCTTTTTCGCTCTTTTGGCGAGTTCAGACAAGTCGACTTGGTGCGTGAGGTGCAACCGAAGATCATGCTTGGAGCGTACGGGAGTTTAAATCAAGGAATGAGCAGCCGACGGGGACGCACCAGCGGTGATATTCTGTACCTCGATGCCAATCTTGAAGAGGCCTTGCCCGACTACTGGAAAGTGGGTGCAGACCTGCTCTTCAAGTTCAAGGGGTTCACCTTTTTGGGTGAATACATCATGACCGATGCAAATGTCCCTTACAACGAGATCAAGCAACGGGTTCGCAACAACGGCACGTTGTCCGAAACCTTTGAAGGCGGTGTTGATGCCTACGTGCGGGGACGCATGATGCTGGGCACAGCATTTAATCTTCAGGCGGGCTATTGCTTCACCAACCTCTGGTCGATCGACGTGCGTTACACCCGCCTCAATGCTTCAGAAAACTCTTTCCTCAACAATCCAACGTTTTATGCTCGAAGCGCCTACCAAGACCTGGGGATCTCCAAGTACTTTGGGCGTGATTATGGAGCCAAACTGCAGTTGGGTGTCATGCGCACCCAAGCCGATCCCGCAGCGATTACGACTGCAGGCAATGCATTTGGAGGCAGTGAATGGACGTTTCGTGTCTTGAGCCAATTTTCCATTTGAAGGATTCATGCAGGTTCGACGCATTCTTCCTTCCATCGTACTCTGTGGGTTTTTGGGCTCCACTTCATTTGCTGAAGCGCAAGATCCTAAAGCCATTCGCGAAGTGTTTTTTCCGGCGCCGGACACCGCTTTTACGACTCCAGCATTTGCTACAAAGCGGGACTTCACCAACAGCGAGCGACTCTTTGATTTTTTGGATCGCGAGGCTTCAGAGGCCCAGGGTTGGCATCGAGACACCATCGGATTCAGTGCAAAAGGAACCCCGATCATCGCCATTGAACGAGGCGGCGAAGCGTCAGACAACCCCATTCGCGTCATGTTCATCGGAGGCATTCATGGAGACGAACCGGCAGGCATCGAAGGACTATTGGCGCTGAGCCAGCACCTCGGAAAAGACGGTGATTGGAACTTCTTGCTGAAAAACGCAAGGCTCCGAATCGTCCCCATGGTCAACCCCGATGGAGCCAATCGGCTCAACCGCTACGCAGCCAATGGACGTGATCTCAACCGCGATCAATCCAAGCTCGAAAATGCAGAGATGATTGCCTTGAAAAGTGACTTCACTTCATTTGATGCCGATGTCGTGGTGGATTTCCATCAGTACCGGCCCTACCGTGCCGATTATGTGGACATGGGGGATTTTGGAGTGACCTCGCCATTTGACGTAATGTTCATGTATACGGGAAACCTCAACGTGCCGGAAGCCATTCGGAACGCCAGCGAATCCCTGTTGATTGATCCCGCTCGTGTGGTCATGGATCGAAATGGTCGCCGTTACGCCAATTATTTTCGTCCCAGTGTGATCCGTGGAAAACGTGAATTCAGAACAGGCGCCGCGAGTCCTAGGTCCTCGGTAACATCATTTGGGCTGTCCTCCAGCCTCGCCGCATTGATGGAAATTCGCGGTGTTGGACTGGGACGAAAAGGTTTCGAACGTCGCGTCCAGACTGCGCTGCTCCTCGCCAAAAGCTTCTTGGAATCTTGCGACAAATTTCCGGCAGAAATTCGCTCGGCGCGCGAATCCGGTCAACGCGACACCTCGCCTGTGGTGATCCAATCCCAACGAAAAAAGACCCTAGCTGAGATCACCTTGCTCGATCTGAACCGCAAAGCATTGCGCACCTTTGAAGAAGAGGTTGCAGACAGCAATAACCAGACGGCGACAGCAACCCGCGCATTTCCCGGAGGCTATGTGCTGCTCGCTTCTGAGGCCCGAGCTGTGGAAGTGCTCCGCACGCTGGGGCTGGAATTGAACGAACTCTTGTCGCCTTTGTCTGCAAATGTGCAGCGGTATAACTTGGTGTCTGACCGGCTCGCTCCCAAACCGTTTGAAGGGTTTTTTGAACGCATCGTTGAAGCCGAAACGGAAGACACATTGATCACGATACCCGCTGGTTCTTATTGGATTGCTGCCAATCAACCTCGGTTTCACCTGACCAAAGAATTACTGGAACCCGAGGGCAGCAATGGATTTGTGCGCTATCGCGTGATCGATCCCAAAGCCGACGAAGCATTTCCCGTTTACCGCATTTTACCCAAAGACATCATCTCACCATGAACCGCATTCATTTTCCCTTTGCTGTTTGTTTGCTGATCCTATTCCAATGCCTTGGCGCTGGTCCAGTGGCCGCCCAAGAAGAAGATTTCACAAGCGGCGAAGCTGACTTTTCAGCCACCTTCCGCAACGGACAAGGTTTGGAAGTAGGATTTCCGAGTTCGGGCTATGTGTTTGGTTTCTCCGGATTGGCACAGCCAGGCATGAACCTCAGCCAAACCGAAGCTGATACATCGTTTGCTCTTGGCACCTACACGCGCCGAGCCTACCTCACGTTCAAAGCAAGTGACCTTGAACGCGGCATCGATGTGCTGGTCCGCGCCAATTATATTGCCTCCACTCCCCTTCTAGACGCTTACATCAATTACGCGATCAATGATTGGCTCTCCATCCGCACTGGACAATTTCAAAACCCAGCCAACAACCGAGAGATGCAATTTTACGAGGGTCATTTGGCCATGCCGGAGCGATCCCTGATGAGCCGCACATTTGTGGAAACAGGTCGGGAGTTTGGCTTGTCCCTTTCTGGAACGTTTGGAAACTCCGAGTCCATGATGATCAAACCCGCGCTCGCCATCACTTCCGGTGACGGGATCAACAGCTTTGGAACCCTTTCAAATGACACGGACAAGGGTGGATTGAAAATCGGTGGTCGTTTGGATGTTTATCCTTTTGGTGATTTTGACGCCAACAGTGCCTCTGATTTTGAACGCAATGAAGCCCCCAAGGCAGTCATTGGCTGGGCCACCAATTACAACATGGGCGCCAGTGGTCCTGTCGGTGAAAGCCATGGTGAATGGTTGATTTTTGATGAAAATGGGGTTGAACAATTGCCGCATTATTTGAAGAACCACATGGACGTTTTGGCCAAATGGAAAGGAGCTTCTTTACTCGCAGAATTCACGAATGCTGCAGCCTACCAGCTCGATGGTGCTTTTACCAGCGCATCATTGGGAACCCTCTTGATGCCAACACAAATCAGTCAATACCTTGTGCTGGGAAATGCCTACAACATCCAAGGGGGCTACCTCTTCAAAAACGGCCTTCAACTTGACGGGCGTTTTGGTCAAACCTTTCCTGAATTTGATCAAAGCAGCTCACTATTGGAGGTGATTGACGCCATTGGCGGTTGCCTCACGTGGCACGTGGCAGAGCATGCTTTGAAATTGCAATTGTCTGGAGAATATCTGAATTATCAAAACCGCCCCGATGCCAACGGTTGGACCGCAGCATTCCAGACGCAGTTTTTGTTCTGAATCAAGAGGTTTAAACCTGGATCAAGCGCGAGGAAAGTTGCCTTGGGTGCGCAAATCGCCATTCCACATCAGCACCTCACCGCGGGAGACGACCCCTTTCAAATTCCACTGATCGTCGAATAAACAGGCGTCTGCATCCATCCCCTGCGCAATATGTCCTTTGCGCTTCAGACCCATGGTACGCGCTGGTCCTGAGGTCACAAGACCCAATGCGAGTTCCGCTGGAACATCTGTTTCACGCAGCATTTGTTGGACATTCCAGAGGTTCAGATCAATGGGCGCCTTCTTGAATCCGGTCAATTGTCCGTCTGCATCCAAAATTCCAATGCCCGCATTGCCATCGCTGCTCAATGTAAACTGACGCAAATCGGCCCCGTCAGAATGCGCTTGCGCGAGGGCCTCCCATGGCGGACGGAACTGGGTCCCTCCTGTGGAGAGATCCACCATGCCTCCCAATTTCACAAAGTCCTGTGCTTGCTCAAACAAATGAGCTGTTCGGCCAACATGTGTGGGCGACAGACGATGAATGTCCACATGGTATTTTTCAACCAATTCAAACAGCATATCCATCCCTTCGGGAAGTGCACCGAGGTGAATGTGCAAAACCCCTCCTTTGCTTGAGATCATTCCTCCCACCTGAATTTCCCGCAACAACGCCAACAACTGATTGGCTGTTGGATAGGAAGAACGCACATCGGCGAGTGCGATTTTGCAACCGACCACACGATCGATGAACAACAAATCGTCGTGCACACTGCTCGTGATGGTTTTTGGAGGAAATCCGAAATAACTGCTCAGCATCCAAGCCGAAAGCCCTTCCGCTTCCAAAGCCGCGCATTTTGCGTAAAGTGAATTCAAACTGCGCGCTGTTCCATCGGTTCCCAATAATCCAACCACCGTGGTTGTGCCGCAGCGAATGAGATCGGTCACGTGCACCTCTGGCGTCATAGAACCATAGCCGTACTTGCCTCCGGCACCGGTGATGTGAATGTGCTGGTCAATGAATCCCGGAGCCATGGACAGTCCCGTGCAATCGATGACTTCCAAATTCGGAAGGCCCTGAAGCTCAATGGGTGCAGCTTCGGCGAGTGCAATTGCAGCAATGCGACCATTGACCATCAGTACATCTCCCCGACCGAGATCGGCGGGTGCATGCACATTGACATTTTTGAATAATTTCATAGCAAGGAATAAGATTCAGTTAAAAGCATCAAAACAAGAGCGACGGCCATGGGTAGCGCATTTCTGCGCGCCACGTCCAACGGATTCACACCGGCAATTCCAGAAGTGGCGATGACCACGCCCGAAATGGGCGATGCCGCTCGTCCCATGCTCGAAGCGAGTTGCATCGGCAACAGCAATCGGATGCCGGGTATGCTCATGGATTCGGCGACTTTGGAAACCAATGGACCAAAGGCGAAGAAACTGGCATTGCCGCTACCCATTAAAATGGAGGCAAAAAAGATCAAGATCACAAAAATGACCAGAATGCCCAATGCACCCCAACCGAGGCCATCAGCCATGAGTAGCAATCCTTCAATGAGGCCCAATTCAATCAAACCTTTCGCAAACAAATCGGCTGCGATGATGAGGGTAACCACTTGGCTGAAGGCTCTGCCCATTCCAGCCCAACATGCTTTAAGTCCATTTTCAATTTCCTGACCCTTGGCGCCTGAGGCCCAATGCAACACCATCGAAAAAGCAAGCGAAATGAGCATCGCTGTGGAAGTATCCAAAACTACCGCATCCGGGCCCGTCTGAAAAAATGAACTGAACGTCATCAACAAGATGAGCGGAAGCACGGGCAAGAAAGCAAAGTAAAACGGTCGCTTCTCAGATGTCTCAGATTCCGGAGCGACATGCGATTGTGTCGGTTCCATTCGTCGCAATTGAAAAAACACCACCGCCATGATCACCAATGTGATGCCACCTGCAAGTGGTGCCTGATGGCCCAAGAAATAAGTGACATTGCCCATTCCAAGCAAATCAGCTGCTCGGGCAGTATTGGCGCTTGCTGGTCCCATGTCAAAGCAAGTACACAGCGTGATAATCGAAACTGAAGCCAACGGAGAAATGCCGATGCGCAACAAAATTGGATGCACCGAAGCAATCATCAAAAGCCCAAGACCCGCTGCACTGGGCACACACAAAGAAAGCAATTGTCCAAGCGGCAGAACCATCACAGCGGCGAGGTGAGGAAAGCCACGGAGAAAATCAATGGGGCGAATGGCTGCTCTGACCATGGCCTTGGTAGCGCCCATGTGGTCCATGTATGCCACGAACCCTGCGATGACCATGATCATCGTGCCAATCCCACTCAACTTAGATCGCATGGACCGAACAATGAGCTCAAACAAATCAAACCCTCGCCATCCCGTCGAATCAGAAACTTCGAGCGGATTACCTAGCGCCCATGAAGCCATTAAAAAAATCAAACCCGCCGCCAACAGGATCAATTGTGGATGTCGGCCTTGGATCAATTTCCATCCCACAAACACGGTCACTGCCCCCGCAAAAATTAAACCCGCTGCCAACATCATTCAGGAATAACACCCAATAGTACACCTCCTCCGGCTTGCACTTGGTCGTAAATGGCTGCGGGTATGACGATGTCGGATGTGCCTGAATTTCCGTCAGGCCCTGGATTCTCCGACAAATCCACTTCCTCAATCAACGCCGTGTTTGCTGAAAGGTCAATCGAAGTGAAGGCGTGAGATCGCAAGTGCAAATGACGCAACTGAAGGTTGTTGGAAAGGTCGATATCGCTCAAAAGCGCATTGGCCTGGGAACTTGCGCGAAACCTCAACTTTTTGAGATTGGGACAACCGGTCACATCCAATGCCTCAACTTTGCAAAAATTCATGCTCAACTCGACCAAATCAATGTTGGCGCTCAAGTCCAAACTCACCAAATCATTGGAGGTGACAATCAGTGTATCCAGTCCAGTGAAAAACTCGACACCACTGAGGTCTTGAATTTTCTGCGCCGCTGTCGCAACACCGGCAGCCTCTAGGGCAGAAACGTTGCTACTCGTCTTGCTCAGGCTTAAAGCGTTGACGCCTACCACCAAATCTGGATTCAGGTAAAAATTGGTCTGCAACGCACCTGTTTCCAAGGTATCCATGCGTTGTTGCACGCCCGGAATGCCACGATACACCATGTATTCCCCAAACGCACGATCTGGGACTTGAAAAGTATACCCTTCATTGGGGTCGACCGGAATGGGAAGGTCCACGTCATCCGTTTTGGCGCAACTCACAAAGAGAAACACGCAGGCTGCAGCTGTTGACAGAAAACCGAAAGATGGATGCATTGTAGTCATTGTCATGGGTAAAGTATCTGGGCACCTTCTGTTGCCATGGCCGCTGGATTGTGTCCAATGCCCTCGGCCACAGCGAGGTTCCAATTGAGCAAGATACCATTGTCCTCGGAAATCTGCAGAGCACGGGCATGGAAATATTGACCTCGATCAAACCGATTGTCGCCTTGCACGTAGGCACCCGTCCAGCCCGTTTCCATGAAGTTGGTGTCTTCACTCCCCAAGTGAATCAAAAGATTGCGGCTCATTGGGACTCCCAAATCTGATTCACTGCGAGGTGAGCCCGCCAATCCATATGGGAAATCTGATGCGTCTTCAGGCAACGTATACCAACCTGCATTGGCGGCGACCGCTCGTTTCAAGCGAAGATTACTGCCGAACAAAACGAACCGATGCAAAAATTGTGCGCCCCCCGAATGCCCCCATGCATCATAGTTCCCTTTTTCTTCCCCCAATCGCTCTTGTATCTCATCAAACATGGGCTCCATCAAGCTAAACAACCACTCTTCTGCCGGTCGAAGTTGATCACCCACCAGCAAGTTTCCCTGCTGGTATCCGACGCTACCAGGATATTCTTCATCGGTGAACTCAGGCACGAAAACCATCATTTGGTGCATTGCGGCCAAATCCTCCCAGTCGTTGGCATAAGACGCCGCATTCCTTTCAGCACCATGCAGCACAAATAGCACGGGCATATCGCTGATTTCACCCAACACGGGAATCCGGTAATGAACGGTAATATCTTCGGAAGTCGCACCAGCGGGTGTCGAAAACTCAAAAGTCCCCCCCCCGCGCTGCAGCGAGAAACCAACAGGATTCTCCACCTCATTTTCGATCACCCTGCAGCCATCCAAAATCAAGACGAATGCTCCAAAAAACACCCAGTAAATTGCACGTCGCAGGCGTTCATTCATGGTCCAAATTACATTTAAAATTTCAAAAGAAATAACCACGACTTTCTGAATATTAGACAAAGAAAATCTTGGCCCGAAAATCAAAAAAGACCCACTTCATAGAAAAATAACTTATATTCGTCTTAACCAAAGCCAGAGAATTATGAACTCTTTGAACCACACAAGCAATGCGTTGAGATGCCTTGCGCTCACTTTTGCCTCTGCAATCCTTACCCTCACAGCCTCAGGGCAAAACGACCTGATGCTTCAAGGCATCATCGATTTTACTGTCCCAAGCGGCGGTTCGGACGGAAAGGCCATTCACTTGGTTGCAAACAATGACATCGCTGACTTGAGTGCATATGGCATTGGCGTCGCCAACAATGGAGGCGGTACCGATGGACAAGAATATACTTTCCCTGAAATGGCTGTCACAGCAGGTGATGATATTTTTGTCGCACGAAGCCTAGATGCCATGTCGAACTATTTTCTCGCCGATTGCTTCGCGTCCTTCGAACATGCGCTTGATGCGAATTCGAGCATCAGCCAAAACGGGGATGACGCCATTGAACTCTTCTTCAACGACGCGGTCATCGAAACATTCGGAGACATCGATACCGACGGAACAGGCGAAGAATGGGACTATTTGGATTCATGGGCTTACAAAATGGAAGGTGTTTGGACCTATGGAGGCACCAATTGCACTGACGGAACCGCCAACACATTCGAGTCCGATTGTCCATACCCCATGTGCGATATTCCTGAAGATATCCCCGGATGCATGGATGAGAATGCCTTCAACTACAACTCGAATGCCACTGTAGACGATGGATCCTGTGAAGCTGTGCTCACCGGTTGTTTGGATTTTGATGCTGACAATTACAATGGGGATGCCAACACCGCATGCGAGGAATGCTGCGAATTCTTGGGCTGTACCGATGAGACTGCATTGAATTATGATGACGAGGCCAACAGCGATGACGCCTCCTGCATTTTCGACGCAAGTGAACTTTCAAATGCTCTGATGCTGCAAGGCATCATTGACTTTACGGTCCCCAGTGGAGGTTCTGACGGTAAGGCACTGCATTTTGTTGCTGCAAATGACATTGCAGATTTGAGCATTTTCGGAGTCGGAGTTGCCAACAACGGCGGTGGAACAGATGGAGAAGAATACAGTTTCCCAGAAATGGCAGTGAGTGCTGGCGACGATGTTTTGCTTGCTCGCACCCCTGAAGTGATGGAGAGCTACCTAGCGACTTCTTGTTACGGTTCATTTGAACACATTCTAACTGCAAGTTCAGCGATCAGCCAAAATGGAGATGATGCGATTGAGCTTTTCGAGATGGGAATTGTGATCGAAACGTTTGGCGACATTGACGTTGATGGATCTGGTGAAGAGTGGGAATACATGGACTCGTGGGCATACAAGATGGACGGAGCCTGGACTTATGGTGGTGTGAATTGCACCGATGGCACAGAAACCATTGCAGATGCGTCTTGTGTTTATCCTCTTTGCGGAGGATGTACCGATCCATTCTTCCTCAACTATGATTCAATGGCTTCTGCTGATGACGGCTCATGTGCTGGTTTCGTTGTCTTTGGCTGCACTTATGAAGTTGCGATCAATTACAATTCGCTGGCCACCCACGATGACGGATCTTGCGAGGTGGAGACAGGAGCGGCTTGCTTAGGAGACCTCGACGATGACGGACTCATCGCCACGCCAGATTTGCTCACTTTCTTATCTGTATTCGGTTTGTCCTGCGAGTGAGCAGAATGCGGAAGAATGAGGTGGTTACGGTTCGGATATTTGGATAGGCCAATGTAAATTGCTGGCACATTCACCGAATCTACGATCATGGCTTTTCAGCAATCTCTTGCGACACTCTCTTTTTTTCTATTGGCGGTTTGTTTCACACACCAAGCATCGGCTTCTGCAGAACTGGACTCGCTGATTTTTCAGGGCATATTGGATCTTGACGTACCCTCCGGTGGGTCAGATGGAAAAGCACTGCACTTTCTAGCCACTGAAGATGTGGATGACCTCAGTGTTTATGGAATCGGAACAGCCAATAACGGCGGAGGGACAGACGGACAAGAATACACGTTTCCGGCAGAACCTCTCGACGAGGGACAACATCTACTCTTGGCACGGTCCACTGCAGCAATGAGCGCCTATTTCGGAGCTTGCATCGCTGAATTTGATGTGGTCATGGAAGCTTCCACTGCAGTGAATCAAAATGGCGATGACGCGATTGAATTGTTTCTGAATGACGAGATCATCGAGACCTATGGTGACCCTGATGTGGATGGCTCAGGAGAGAGCTGGGAATATTCTGACAGTTGGGCATTCAAATCCGAAGAAGGGGATTGGACAGTCGGGGGATTGGGTTGCTCAACTGCTGCGAATACTGAAGAATCCGCATGCCCTTATCCGCTTTGTAACGAATCTGAAGGAATTCCAGGCTGCACAGCTGAAACTGCATGCAACTATGATGCGGAAGCAACCGTTGATGATTTGACGTGTGTGTATCCGGGAGATGCTTGCGATGATGGCGATGCCTTGACAGTCTTTGATACACTCACTGAAACTTGTGACTGCGAAGGGACGGTTTTTGAGCCATCCAACCAATTGATACTGACGGGTATTATTCACGCCGGATCAGCCCCCAAAGCACTGGAGCTTTATGTGATGGATGATCTCGAAACGCTCGGTCAATACGGCCTGGGCACCGCTCAAAACGGAGGCGGCACAGATGGAGTGGAATGGACATTCCCCGACGAAGGAGCCGAGGCGGGTTCATTCATCTACGTGACCAACGATGCGGAAGCCTTCACTGCATATTTCGGTTTCGCCCCAACCTTTGGTGAGGCGGGAGCCGTTTGCAATTTCAACGGGAATGACGCTGTTGAACTTTTTGAAGCAGGAATTCCTGTAGACACCTATGGCGAAATCGATACCGATGGTTTGGGCGCAAGTTGGGAATACACCGATGCCTGGGCATACCGAGTCGATGGCACGGGACCAGATGGAAATGCATTCGTGCAAACCAATTGGAACGTAAGTACACTGGGCGTAACTGATGGGCCGCTCACCAATGAGTTCTCCAATGAGCCGTTCCCAAATGGTACGTACAACAACACGCCGGATGGCATCAATGAGTGGACTTCTGATGGCATCGAAATGCACATCTTCCCCAATCCTACTGTGGGTGGGACCGTGCGTGTGCAATCGTCTTCAATCATTGAAACATTGACCATCCACAATCTAGGTGGGCAGTTGATTCAAAGCATTCCTGCATCTGGTCACACAGCGTTCTTCAATGCGGACCAACTCGCCGGTGGAATTTATACCATTCAAGCAACTTGCCCGGAGGGCAATCGGCAGATTAGCCTATTTGTCAAATCCACCCACTGATGAAGCATCATTTCTTTTATCCTCTCTTCCTCTCTGCCCTTTTCCTATTCGGATCATGTGACGATGGAAAGAATTTCTCCGAGAAATTCAAAACGGGTTGGATGTCCAGTTGCAAAAAGCAAGCGAGTATGAATATGGACAAAGACGTTGCAGCAGAGTATTGCCAATGCTCATTGGACATTGTCATGGAGCGTTACGAGAACGATGAAAAAGCCGGGGAGGCCATTGCCTCCATGTCAGTGAATCGGATGCAGCAAATCTTGGTTTTGCCTTGCATTCAGTGATTCTGTCTTTGCAGTTAAAGCGGTTTTAACAGGAGTTAATTATTGATTTAGAACCTTTTTCGAGGGGAATTGTCTTTTACAGCGCAAGACAATTCCATGTTAAGATTATTCTCACTTCTCTTCGTAGGCATCGGTTTGACCACTTCATTTTCTGCCAATGCTCAATACGGCAGTTTTGGTCAAGACACCTGCCCCGCGGATTCGGTTCCTGTCGATGACATCATCTACTACGGCGAAATGCTGGACATGAGCAATGGTTATCAAGTCGGTGATACAGTGTTCGATTTTACGGTCTACGATTTTGACGGAACCCCCCTCAACCTATACGATGAGCTCAGTGGGCAGAAGCCTGTGGTGCTCATCAATGGTTCCGTCTCCTGCTTGCGCTTCCGCGGAACATTCGAACCAGACAACAATGGACAGCAGTATGTCGCTGCTCGAAATTACCTCGAAAGCCATGCCGATGATGTCAATTGGATTTTCATTTACGGTGTTGAAGCACATCCTACGGATGGAAACTGCCCGAGCAATTGCCCCCCGACGGTTAGCAACGATACCACCGTGGTGCAGCCTCCTTATTATCTGAACAGACGTTGGGCAGTGAACAGCTGGGAGCAATCCCCTGAGCATGACTTTCCATTTACGATGTATGCAGACAACCAAGACAACGCAGTATACAACAACTTCTTTCAGAGGCCCTTTGGAATGTTAGCGGTCAATTGTGACGGCACTGTGGCCTTGCGTGGCGATTGGGTGAATTCGTTTTTCATGGATTCGGGCAACGTAGCCGAGCTCAATGCTTGGCGCTCTGATTCGAATACTTGCTCCATCGAATGGACGCCTGAAGAGGACGCCAATGAAGATGAAAGCAACAGCACGGACGACGACAGCACGGACGACGACAGCGCGGACGACGACAGCGCGGACGACGA
>DCPZ01000031.1 GCA_002323795.1 Flavobacteriales bacterium UBA1531
GAGAGGTAATGCCCTTTGACTTTCCAGACCCAGAAGGGACGTGCGGCGCATGGACCATCACCATGACGTGCGGTTTCGGCGGCCCAGACGGCTGGGAAGGATCGTCTTTGCACGTGTTTGCTGACGGCATCGAAGTCGCCTCTGAAACCATGCTCAACGTTGGGAGCGAGTCGTTCTCCATTCCGGTGGACATCGGCCACCGCATCGACGTCTTGTACAACGACGACGGATGGGGCCAATACCATGACTATTACATCACGGACAACAACGGCAACGTGGCGTTCAGCAGCGATGAGTGGGGAGTGCCCGGTGATGACCCCTGCAATGTCTATGGATTGAATCCATGCGAAGAAAGTCCAACCTGCGGCCTCATCGAAGTTACATTCACTGACGGGTCCCTAGATGGTTGGTACGGAGGAAATATGGCGGTCTATTCTGAATCGGGTTTGGAGGCCAATATTTTCTTTAACCCCGATTTCAATGAGGATGGCTTCGCAGATTATGATGGTTTCCAGAGTCGACCTGTGATGGTAACAGTCGATGAAGGCGAAGTCGACTTTGTTGTGACACCAGCTGTCAGTTTCCCCAACCAAACCGGGTACATCGTGAAAAATACGAGCGGCGAGATTGTCATTGACGAAACGAGCACCAACGAGGCACCGCCAAGCACGTTCAACCTCGAAATCTGCGAAAGCACGACCTCTCATATTGGAGGAACGGCAATGGCTTTCAACGCACTCTCCCTCTTTCCCAACCCCGTTGGAACCACAGCGCAGATCAAGGGTCTCGCATTCAATGAAACATGGGAAGCCATCGTTTACGGTGCAAACGGTAAGGTCGTGCACCAACAAAGAGGCGTTGGGAATGAAGCTGTCAACGTTGGAACTCTGGCGGCCGGTTTGTACAATTTACAACTTCGCGTAACTGGAAAATCTTACGAAGCGATTCGATTTGTCAAGGAATGATTGGACAATGGTCTTGGGTTAGGGCCATTGCATAACATCTTTCTGCAAGAGGTGAGAAACTCGCCGAATGCGCAGCATCTACTCAGAGGTGCTGCGCATTTTTATTGCTCAAAAAGTGTGATTGTTGCGAATTCTCAAATCCGAGGGCATGGATACGGTAACTGACCTCATGATTACTTCAGGCCAAAGCAACCACTGGTGCGCCACATCGGTTCTGTCTTTAGCAAAAAAGAGATACCTTACAACTGCAAGAACTCACCAACCATTTCAAATGAAGCACATTATCACGATCCTTCTCCTTTTATCGGCTGCTTTCCAAGGCCGAATCGCTGCGCAAGTAGCTGTGCCCATTGACAACTACTCTGTCAATTTCTATGGGCAGGTTCAGCTCTCAATTGAAGCTGAATCAGGCAAGTATTACATCTTGGAGGCGGAGCACAGTTCTTCATTCACTTGGCCCTCTTCCATTGCCATGGGCATGAACGGAACCATGATCATCTCGGAACCAGGCGCAGCCTATCCGGTCGAAAACTACACCATCTGGGAGTACGACGTATCGAACCCCGGAGACATCGACGGAGACGGCATTGATGATGTTACAGAATTTCAAAACATGCCAACTGATGCTCCTCTGAATTATGCGGAAGCCATTGGTTTTGTAGATGGAGCAACCTCCGTTCCAGATGCCGAAACATTCATGGATCTAGCCACCGTGAACAATGTCGGCTGGGCACCTTTTTTGGATGATCAATTGTATGTAAAGTTTGGAATTCTCAACCGAGATTCCCCCGAACCACAGGTCTATTTCATAAATAGCAATACCCACACCGTTCACTACGGTTTTTGGGGCGCAATCGATGCCGACGTAACAGGTGACGACTCTTCGGGAGAAATCGTTTTCAATCCCACACAAATCAACCCCAATGGAACAATCGGAGGGTATTCATTCAATTTCTCGTTTGGAGATGCGTATGATTTCGAAGCCACCCAGCGCACCTATCAACTGCTCATGGCAAACTTGCCATTTCTCCAAAACAATATGAATCACTTTGTCGGTGAAAACGATGAAGATGATTACCTCGAAGACTACGCAGACGATTACGAAGGTTCCGGAATCGATGTTGTGCTGGAGTCTGAGGTGTTCGGAAATGTGGACTACATTCCCCTTCATGCAGCCGAGGGCTATGGCTTCTTTCGGCACATGGATGTGGACGAAACGCCTGGATCCAGGGACATTGTGTTGTATGATGCTTTGCCAAACTCGCTACCGCGTGTTGGTGGCATCATGACCTCGGTGATTCAGACTCCGCTTTCGCATGTGAACCTGCGTGCCATTCAAGACAACGTCCCCAATGCCTTCATCAATGACCCGCTTGAAATTGATTCAATCGCAAGCCTTCTGGGAAATTACATTTACTACAGAGTCGAAGCGGAATCTTATTTCATCCGAGAAGCCAGTTTGGATGAAGTCAACGAATGGTACGAAGCGCTTCGCCCTACTGAGCCTCAAATACCCGTTCGGGACTTGAGCATAACCGAAATCATCCCTTTGGACGACATTGCGTTCGATATGTCTGCGGCTTTTGGCGCAAAATGTACCAATGTCGCGACCATGCGTTCGTTTGGTTTTCCTGAAGGTACCATACCGGACGGATTTGGAATTCCATTTTACTACTACGATGAATTCATGCAGTACAATGACTTCTATGAAGAAGCCGAGGTCATGATCAACAACCCATCCTTCATCTATGACATCGACTTCCGTGAAGATCGGCTGGGGGACTTCAGAGACGACATCAAGGATGCTCCGATGCCGCCTTGGATGATGGATGCTCTGCAAGCCATGCACGACTCCTTCCCTGTTGGAACAGCAGTAAGATGCCGATCGAGTACGAACAACGAAGACTTGCCAGGATTCAGTGGCGCAGGTCTCTACACCTCCAAAACCCAACATCTAGACGAAGGTCACATCTCAAAATCCATCAAGCAGGTGTATGCGAGCATGTGGAACTTCCGCGCTTACGAGGAACGAGATTTTTACCGTGTAGATCACTTCATGGCGGCCATGGGTGTGTTGTGCCATCCCAATTTTCAGGAAGAGCAATCCAATGGCGTTGGCATCAGCCTCGATCCCATTTACAACACAGAAGGAACATTCTATTTGAATACCCAAGTAGGCGAGTCGTTGATCACCAATCCCGACCCCAACGCCGTTCCTGAGGAGATTTTGCTCTATGAAGATCCAGACGAAGGCGCAGGTTATGTGGTTTTACGCCTATCCAACTTGGTGGAAGACGGGGACCTGGTCATGGACATCGAATACCTTGACTTGATGCGCGAATACTTGGGCACCATTCACGATGAATTTGCCATTCTCTATGGCGTGGAGGGCATCGAGGGGTTCGGCATGGACATCGAATACAAAGTCACCGCACAAGATCAACTGGTCATTAAGCAAGCGCGTCCTTGGGTCTCATTCTGGGCAGGCATCAAAGCCGATGACGATTTAGCCGTAGAAGAAGTCACCGACCCGGTAGCGTCTAGTTCTTTGGGGTCAGAAGAGCTGGTCACCTTGCGGGTGGCCAATACGGGATTGAATGACATGAGCGATTTTGACCTGTCTCTGCTTGTGGACGGGGAACTGGTGGAAACCATGAACGTAACGGAAGTAATCGCGCCATTCGGTGAAGCTGAATTTCAGTTCACTGCACCGCAAGATTTTTCTACTACAGGCGACTACCTCATCACCGGCATTGTATCAGATCCTGACGATGGATACGGCAACAACGACACACTCGATTTTGTCCTGACCCACATCCATGCGCTTGACGCATCCATTGCCATCGGGCAAATCAATTCGACATGCGACGGCCAAATGGGTGTCAACGTCGTCTTGACCAACAATGGCGAGGAGCCGCTTGAATCGGTGGAAATCTTGGTCTTGGTCAATGACGAAGTGATGGAGGTTTTAGAAGAAGATGTAGACATTGCTTCTCAAGAACAGGGCACCGTGTCCTTCTTGATCGAAGACGATTTCTTATCCACGAGCAACAACATTCAACTTGCGATTACAAGCGTAAATGGAGCCATTGATGGAGATGCAAGCAACAATACAGCAGTAGCAAGCGCAGACTTGGAAGTGGATTTTGAGACGCTCACGCTCTATTTTCTTGCGGATGACTATCCTGGGGAAACTTCATGGAAAATGGTTGATGTGGGATCGGGGCAAATTGTATCCGAAGGAGACCTCGGGGGAGGTACAGACGAATACACAGAAGAAATTTGCGTGAGTTCCAGTACATGCCTCACGCTGTATGTTTTTGATTCCTTTGGCGATGGCATGTGCTGCGGATACGGGCAGGGCTATTTCCAAGTATGGAATACTGAAGGTGAACTCATCGTTTCCAATGACGGAGATTTTAATAGCGAAGCGGTTGAATCGTTTTGTGCCGGCGACAGTGGATGTGAAATCTTGGCCAATATTGATATTGACCATGCCTCGTCCATCTCTGCAGCAGATGCAGTCATCACCATCAATACGATTTCTGCAACAGACGATTTTGAATACAGCATCGATGGCGGACAGACCTTCGGAACTTCAAATTCATTCAGCGGACTCAGCGCTGGTACCTACGAGGTCATGGTCCAAAACGAAAGCGGAACATGCACCTTCCTCGAAACGGTTGTGGTCGATGTCTGTGACTTCACAGATTTGGACATCACGGTCACCTATCCTTATTCGGTTTTGACAACGGACGGTTCCATCGTGATCGAATCTTTATCAGGGGCAGATTCCTACCTGTACAGCATCGACGGAGGTCAAAACTTTTTGACTTCAGGCACATTTATGGACCTCCCCGTTGGCGAATACAACATTGTGGTGGTGGATGAAAGCAGCGATTGTGTGTTTGAATTCGAACGGTTGTTGGTCCCTAGTGGGGTTGTTGACGTTGCAGAACAAGCAACCGATGGAACATCCATCAAGGTTTACCCCAACCCCACGAGCAATCAATTCAACATCGAAGTTGAGTCTTCAGGAAACTGGAAAGAGCCCCTGCAGATTGTCGTTTTGGACCGGTTGGGGCGAGTTCTCGAAACAGGCACCATTGCTCATGGAGGAAACCGCAAAACGATTTCGCTGACCGGATATGCTCCGGGCACTTACTTCGTCAAGTGCTTTACCCTGACATTTGAAAAGAACTTCAAAGTCATCAAAATCTGAGAATACCGAAGGAGGATAACCTCGAAACTAAATGCCTAAAAATCCCCGCATCGGAAACGGTTGCGGGGATTTTTTATGCTCTAACGTCCCGAACAATCAAATGAGGTGTGCAAAAGGTGGAGGCGCCGATCGGCTTTAGACACGACAACCTGGTACACCCGATTGTAAATGGATTCGTCGAAAGACCCCAATTCTTCCCCCACAAGCATTCCCGCGAGAACAGCCGTTGTATTGCTGTGCCCTACCACCAAGGCATCTTGCCCATTGCGAATCAGTTCTTCCGCGATTTCCCCCAGCGCATCTGGCTCATACGACTGAATGCTCAGTCCTTGATCCGTCGCTGTAGGCAAAGCGGTGCTCTGGGTGCGTTTGTAGTCCGTGCTGTATACTGCTTCCAGCGTCACAGATTCGAATAGAGCACTGAAGCTCGCTGACCGCTCGACTCCGCATTCTGTGAGCGGTGGGTCATTTGAGTCCGTTTGCTTTTCCGCATGACGCACCAAGTAAATCGTAAATAAACCATCACTGTCTTGAGCAGTCATGGTGCACGGGAATGCAACCGCCAAGAGCATCAAAGAAGCACAGATTGAAGCGAATCGAGTGGTACGGTAAATCAATATTTTTGTCATGGCTCAGTTTTCGGTTGGGCTCAAGTTAAAGCGATTTATTGATTTGACATCCGAGTCCAATGTCATTCGTTTTGCTGCGCAAACATCAAGCCATAGCATAAATTACTATCCCACTGAAGTCCAAAAAACATAATAATCGATACCCCCTCTTGTCAAAATAAACGCGGCCCTAAAATAATGTCAGCGGTTCAGAAAAATAGACTTGATTTTTTGGAACGTTTTTTGCAACTAACTGATTATAAACTACTTTCAACAAAAAAATTAACTCATGTTTCAAAACATCCCCACTCCTCGCTTTTCTTCGATTTTCCTTTCCATCGTGTTACTTGCTCTATCTGATGCGCCAATCTTAGCACAGTGCGAATTCACTTCGTTTACAGTCGTCGAATCCATTGTACCCGGTGGAGCCGGCCGTTCCCGAATCATATCAGCAACTGAGGAACGAAATCACGAAGATTACGTCTCAATCAGTGGAAAGGATGGACGGAATAAATCGAGCCGAAAAGACATTCGAATGGAAACCTTCGAAGAAATTAAGCTGCTAAATTTCTACAGCCTTGCTGGACTGCGTTTCCAAAACATTGCAGCCAATGACGCCGTGATCAATAGCAAAGTCAATTCAATGATGGCCGATAGATGGGAATTGATCAGCATCAATTCCGGGGTTGAATCTGATGCGGGCGATAAAGATGGTAACGGCATCTTTATTACGCGATTTTACTTCAAACGCGAGAAGTAATCACTCAAGCGCTTCGACTTATTTGAGTGAAATTTCCACGACTGCTTATGGTCTAATGGAGATATAGAGATAACCAATGGCTCGACAGACTTGAATCCAATAGCTCTGTCGCTACATTCGCTCTATGAATTCTCGATTATCTCTCCTAGGGTTGTTGGTCTGTATTTCTGTATCAAGTGCAGCGCAAGACATCGCACAAGTAGATTTGCAAGCGCTTTTGGAGTTGGAAGCACTTGTCACAAAGCATGACGACACCAAAAGCCTGTTGCAAGCCACTGGAGCATATCCCGTAGTAGAAGTGCACGGTGAACCAACCGTCGGGTTCTTGGGACGATTGACCTCAGGCGTTTCGGAAACCGAATGGCGTGCCTGGGCAGCGAATGAAGCGGCTGTGACCGCGGGAGCATGTCGACAAGGAATTGCGTCGTTTCGGGTGAATGCATACGCGCTTGATGTCCTCTGGCAGACCCCGATGGACCTCATCGAATTGGCTTCCCGTGCCGTACCCGACGTCAACAAAGTCCGATACGGTACCCGGGTGGACAGCGTGCATGCGGGATTCAATCTGCCACAACCGTATCACGGAGAAGGTGTGCTGATTGGTGTGCTCGATTGGGGATTCGACTACACGCATCCCATGTTTCGTGATACCACGCTCACGGATTCACGAATCCGCGCAGTTTGGGACCAATACCGTCAAGCAGGACCTTCGCCCGGTGATTATGATTACGGTACGGTCGCAGAATCCGCCTTGGACATTCAGTTGATGGAGAGCGACACCTCCAACGTTTACGGATATTCAACGCATGGAACCCATGTGGCCGGAATTGCTGGGGGAAGTGGCGCTGGAATAGGACTCAAAGGCATGGCACCTGCCGCTGAATTCTTGTTTGCGACGCTTCTCGTCGATGAGGCTTCAGCATTGGATGCATACGATTGGATGCAAAGCGTCGCGGAAGCGGATGGAAAGCGCCTGGTCATCAACAACAGCTGGGGATTGCCCCAATGGGGGACACCCGATGGTACTTCTTTGAGCAACCAATTCATCGACGCAATGTCTGACGAAGGCGTCGTGTTTGTGAGCTCCAATGGCAACAACGGTGACGTGGACTTTCATTTGGACCACACCTTTGATGCTCCCGGAGATACCATCCGATCAAGGGTCAAGTTTTATCCGCTCTCCGCCAACCCCAATACATGGGGACAAAACCTCACGTTATGGGGGGAAGTCGGCGAATCGTTTGAGATGGGGTTCTTGTTGACCATTGGACTATCCACAGTTGTTGGAGAAAGTCCGTTGTACAGCACAAACGACGGACCATTGTTGCTGGACACCATTCAGGTGGTCAACAACGATACCATCATTTACGATTTAGTCTTGGACCCGGCCCATCCTGCCAATGGGCGTCCCTTCATGCAGATGCGCATTCGAAAAGGGGGAGCCAATGTCGCTGTAGCGATGCAATTGACGAGTGAAAGCGGTCGTGTGCACGCCTGGAACCACACCCACCTTTCCAATGACGTGGGCAACTGGGGACAAGATTTCCAAGCGGCTCAATCCGGATGGCTTGCTGGCGATCCCTACTACGGCATCCAGCAACCGGCCTGCGGCCACAGTGTCATTGCCGTGGGAGCTTATTCCTCCGAATACCTCAACCCTGTAGGGACCGAGGTGGGCGGCACATTGGCGAATTTCTCCACGTACGGTCCCACCCTCGATGAACGCCTAAAGCCCAATGTGTCGGCCCCAGGCGTGAGCGTGGAGAGCTCCCTGAGTTCGTTCCGCGACGGCGGGTACAACATCACGAGCAACGTTGATTTTGATGGAACAGAATACGAATTTGCCCGATTGTCCGGCACAAGTATGAGTGGTCCGGCCGTCGCAGGCGTGGTCGCATTGATGTTGGAAGCCAACCCTGAGCTAACGCCGGCCGATATCCGCTCCATTTTGGAATCAACTGCCCGCGAGGACGAAGACACAGGCACACTACCAGCTATAGGAGACCATGTTTGGGGACACGGAAAGGTGAACGCTGCACAAGCCGTGCTCGCTGCTTTGACCTGGGACTCCAGCATGAGCGCTCCGGAAATTGCGATCAATCACGTCACTCTCTTTCCCAATCCCGTGCGCAACCAACTTTGGTTTTCTGGAATTTCTAGCGGCAGTTCAACTTGGGAGATCTTTGACCTCCGAGGCCAAATTTGTCAAACGGGACAAGCCTTTGACCTCTCCTCCGTTGATGTGTCGACGTTGCAACCAGGGTTGTATATCATTCACGTTCAATCTGCCCACATCTCGCAAGGCTTCAAGTTCCTTAAACATCCTTGAAGTTTCGTGCATCCTCTATTCGCGCACTGTTCAAAGAATCAGTGCTTATGCACCAAACCGTCATCTTAGGTGTTAAAAAGGATTTGATTTGGCGTGGGGTAGATCTTTCAGCCCAATAGGCTCATGATTCAAGTGATCTTTTTGTTTTGATGAGCATAAGGAAGCCGATCCATTGCGCACGTTTCTCTGCAAGTATTTGACCAGCTAAAAAATTGTCTATCACACCCCTAAAGTGGTCCCCTGAAACAATTCAGCCTGAAAAACGAGCGCAAAAGTGGGAAATTAGCGATCGATTAGAAACCCACTAGAACCGTATTTCCTGGCTTTTTTAATGCGATGTTGAAAAAAAGAGATGAAAAACTGCTAACTACTTCATTTAGCCGTCGAACAAACTGAATTCATCGCTAGATTGGCAAATGAAGAATGAAAAAGTCCTGTTGCTTGTCGTTGGCTTCTTGCTAGCTTTTAGCTTTGAATCCTCATCCCAAGTATTAACACAAGAGCAAATAAACGAGGCATCAGATTCAAAGTCTGTTTACCTCGATTTAAAGAGTCAAGGTGCAAACTTTTATGAGACCCAAGCAGCTTTCAATGCCTATTGGGAAAATAGAGAAGTGACGAAAGGACAGGGATACAAACCCTTTCGACGCTGGGAATCATTCATGGAAGAGCGTGTTTATCCTTCTGGTGATATGTTTCCATCAAATGCGATAAATGAAGCTGGACGTCAAATGACTCAAGCGGCATCATTAAACGACAACCCTTATGCTTGGACCAATAATGGACCCGAGGAGGAAATGGGAAATGGAAATGGAAGGATCAGCAAGGTCCGTATTGATCCAAGTAACCCTTCAACGTATTATGCTTGTGCACCTGGAGGGGGGATATGGAGGTCTTTTAATGCGGGAGATTCATGGGCAATTCTTGAAACGGACACCTTGCCGATCATTGGGTTTTCGGATGTTGCCGTCAACGGAAATGTAATCTACGCCGCATCCGGAGATCATGATTACGGAAACATGTATTCTCTTGGAATACTAAAATCAACTGACGCCGGGGAGACGTGGGAAATTTCATATAACTCTGAAGATGGTTCATTTGAGGAAAATAATGGGAATGGAAGCAATGTTGCCTGGGCGGATGGCGGTGAGATAGATTTTACGATTTCAAGAATACTCATATCACCAAATGATGATGATAAAGTAGTCGCATCCACCCAACAAGGCATTTTATACACCACAGATGGAGGCGACAATTGGGCGTTTGGAGAAACAACCGCCGGAGGCGCTATTGATGAAGTCTTCCACGACATTGAATTTAAGCCTGGAGATCCTTCAATTGTCTATGCCTGCGGCAACGGCATCTTTTATCGAAGTACAAATTCAGGAGCCAACTGGACACAGGTCGAAATATCTGAAAATCAGGGGGAAATGGGCCGCTGTGCCATAGCCGTTAGTTCAGATGAACCCAATTGGATTTATATGATTGCTACAAAATCTAGCGCCCTCTTTGGATTTTATAAGAGCATAAATTCTGGTGCATCCTGGACGGAAGTTAATAATAGCGAAGGCGCTCAATATCCAAACATTTTATCTGGCCAGACCTATGATGGAACAGGTAGTGGTGGACAAGGGAGTTACGATTTATGCATCAGTGTTCATCCAAATAATGCCGATAGCATTACTGTTGGAGGTGTAAATCTTTACAATTCATCTGATGGTGGTGACACTTGGGATATTATTGCTCACTGGGTTGGTAATGGATGGGGGTACGATGCTAATGACGACTGGGGCTATGATCCGAATTATTCGACTATTCCCGAAGTTCATGCAGACCATCATGGCTTGACCTATGCCGCTGATGGAACCCTAATTATTGCCAACGATGGAGGTGTATACACCAGCACGAATGGCTCAACTTTTGAGAACAAAAGCGAAGGATTGTTCATTGGTCAAATTTATCGCCTCAATGTTGCGCAAGACCAAGATGATTTGGTGGTATCAGGACTTCAGGATTGTGGAACGCAAAAAATGGATGGATCTGTTCACCAGAGCATTATGGGTGGCGATGGAATGGACAACTTCATAATGGGGCAGTCGAGTTTTCAGCAGGCAGACAATGGTTGGTTGGCATATACCGGGGTTCAGCATGGGGTATTTGCACGTAAAACTGCGGCTGGAAGTACAACTATCGCAAGATCTGACGGCGATGGGGTTAATGATGGGGGCGCGTGGATTACTCCTCTGCGAGTGGATCCGGAAAATGAAGCCAATCTATACATTGTAAAGTCACATGTCTATAAATCTGAAAACTACGGAGACGATTGGGTGGAATTGGCTGGAGATGAATTTCCATCAAACCCATCTTACATGGCCGTTTCATGGGTTAATCCAAATTATATATACATCTCAAAATGGGAGCAACTTTGGAAAAGCACGAATGGAGGCGCCTCATATGCTCGGATAGGACAGGCAGGCCTGCCGAACAGGCACATTTCGGATTTGGAATTGGATCCAACTGACCCAGAGAGACTCTTCATTGCGTACTCGACTTTTTATGAGGGCAATAAGATTTATAAAACCGATGATGCCGGTGCGACCTTCACAAACATGTCTGAGGGTTTACCTGATATTCCGATGGATTGCATTCACTACCGAAAAGGTAGTTCAGATGACATATTTGTCGGCACCGATGTAGGGGTATATCGCTGGAACGGATCGAAGTGGAATGATTTTAATTTAGGATTGCCCAACGTAATCGTCCAAGATCTTGAAATCATGGAGAGCTCCAACGTCCTGCATGCGGGCACTTATGGGAGAGGTCAATGGACGAAACAGTTATTGCCAATTTATGAGTTGGTTCTCGAGTTAGAGACAGACGCATTTTCTTGCACGGATGAACAAGCATGGACAATCACAGATTCTGGTGGAGACGTCGTGGCGTCCGGATCCGGTTATGAGTGTTCGACTGAATATTCGATTGCTATACCAACATTAGAAGATGGATGCTACACGTTTGAAATCACAGACAGTTATGGCGATGGGATGGCAGGCCAATACTATGAAAGCGACGACGATGATGGGAGCTATGCCATGGTATTGAATGGCGAAACACTTTTTTCTGGGACGGGCAACTGGGGAGAAAGCTCATCCCATGAGTTTTGCCTAAACGGAGGTTGCATGGACGCCGCGGCATGCAATTATGATGCAAGTGCAAATCTTGAGTTAGCATGTGATTTCACTTCTTGCGTCGGCTGCATGGATGACACAGCATGCAATTATGACGAATCGTACAGCACCGATGATCCCGCGTCATGTGAATTCACTTCTTGCGTCGGCTGCATGGATGACACAGCATGTAACTATAGCGCAGATTTCACCGTGAGTGATGAAGAATCATGCGCCTACATCGAGCTGTTTCTCGAAATCAATCCTGATCCATGGCCCGAAGATATTGGCTGGTCTTTGACCGATGATGATAGCGACATCATAATAACAGGCGCTTATCCACTCCAAAACGGTAATTCTCAGACTTTATGCGTTGCTTTAGGTTGCTACACATTTATCATGACAGATGATTATGGGGATGGTCTGACGGGAAATAATGAAAGTGGTCCTGGTGACTACTCCATGTCTTTGAATGGAAATACTTTATTCAGTGGTGGCGGCAATTATGGTGATGAAGATGAAAATGAATTTTGTTTGACGGAAGGCTGTATGGACTCCAATGCTTGTAATTATAATAGTGCTGCGAACATTAGTCTTGAATGCACTTTGGCAGATGGTATTTGTGATACATGCTCTGGAGAAACCGACGGAACTGGAACGGTTGTCGACAATGACAGCGACGACGACGACGTTTGCGATGCCGATGAAGTCGTTGGCTGTCAGGATAGCGATGCTTGCAATTATAATTCTCAAGCGACAGACGCTGGATCATGCATTTTTGCAGATGGTATTTGTGATGCATGCTCTGGAGCCACCGACGGAACTGGAACGGTTGTCGACAATGACAGCGACGACGACGACGTTTGCAATGCCGATGAAGTCGCTGGCTGTCAGGATAGCGATGCTTGCAATTACAATTCTCAAGCGACAGACGCCGGATCATGCATTTTTGCAGAGGGTATTTGTGAAACATGCTCTGGAGAAAACGACGGAACTGGAACGGTTGTCGACAACGACAGCGACGACGACGATATTTGCAATGCCGATGAAGTCGTTGGCTGTCAGGATAGCGCTGCGTGTGACTATGACGTATTAGCTACGGATGAAGGAAGTTGTGATTATTCTTGCATTGGTTGCATGGACGATTCCGCTTGTAATTACGAGGAGGGATTTACTGTGTCTGCGCCGGAAACTTGTGGCTACATCAATTTTGAACTTACAATTCAGCCCGACGATTATCCTTATGAAATTGCATGGTCCTTAACCTTGCCCAACAATTCTGTTGTCTCCGGTGGCGATCTTACAGACTCCTTTACACAAGCTTTCTGCTATGTACCAGGTTGTTACACATTTGTAATTACGGATTCGTACGGTGATGGGATATGTTGCAACGAGGGCGATGGATACTACACGATTGAGTCTCCTTTTGGAACTGTTTTAGCGCAAGGAGGTGAGTACGAATATTCCGAAACAAGTGAATTTTGTTCAATACCGTATGGTTGCACAGATGAAGCGGCTTGTAATTATGACTGCGAAGCAATCGAAAATGATGCCTCGTGCTTAGAGTTCAGCTCTTGCGGCATCTGTGGTGGCTCTGAACCAGACTTTGCTTACGACTGCGAGGACAATTGTTTGAACGACGCGGACAACGACGGTGTATGCGACGAGCTCGAGGTGGCGGGTTGCACCACTCCTTCCGCTTGCA
>DCPZ01000104.1 GCA_002323795.1 Flavobacteriales bacterium UBA1531
GTCCCCAGCCCCTATTCACCATTGGTGGTAGTCGATTGCATTGTACTTCGTGTGCGATTTGAGAGTCAGATCGGCGGCGGCGAAAACGTAATCATCCTCAAGTTGGCAAGTGGGTGCTGAACGGCAAAAGCGGTGTACTCATCACTCCAAAAATTGGCAGCGGTTATAGGCCTCCACTGCACTTTTCACTTCGTAGCGTGCGGCCTTGTCACGCTCTGCCCCGATGGTAATGAGAACCCCGCCCACTAGCGCATTGAAGGCGCCAATAGCGTTCGCATTTTCAAGTTGAATGGCTCCTGTGGTGGATTGAATAATTCCAAGATTGGCTAAACCAAAACTCCAGACGCGCTTGCGTTTTGCGGCAAGGAAATAATCTCGAGCTTGTGGGCATGCATCGCACAGTTGCGCCGCTGCGGCAGGTCTGTATACGTACCCGTCGAGCATCACCCTGATTCCACTTTCCCACACGCCTTGCTTGACCGTCATGACGCCGGCCGGACTTGTGATGCCTTGTCCCAGGCTAGAAATGCAAATCAACCCGAGGCAAACTGTGACCATGAGAAAGCGCATGAAGCAAGCTAACCGAAAACGCGCACATGCACCGCGCTTGTGGCATCCATCGTACTTCTGTATTGAAAAAATTAGGGGCCGCCAAAGACATCCCAAGCGGGAAGTGCCTGCCAATCAAAATCAAAGAGGGCCGCGTTTTCCCAAGGACTTCCCTCGGAACTTGTCTCCCCCTGCGAAGCCACCCAATCGGGCGCCCAATAGCACCAGCCCATGCAAACACCAGGCTCCAATTGATCCAAGGCCGTTTGCAAGGCATCGAAGTAAGCCAATTGTCCCTCGGGCGTGAACGGATACCCCGGTGTCTCATCACCGAACCACCACAGATTGTCCGTCCAATCGGCCCAATCCGCTGTCCATGCGTAGGCTGTCTCGGCAATGAACACGGGAATTCCCGCCATTTCATGCAACTCCAAGACCGCGTCAGCAATGCCATCGATGTCCTGGAGGTGCCATTTGCTGTATTGACTCACGGCGGCAACATCGGGCACATAGCCGACTTGAGCCAACTCACCAAAGAACCATGTCGCCATTTCCAAGCTCGACACGTGAACGGCCACCATGCAATCTGGAAATACTGCGTCGACCGCATCATGTCCTCCATGCAGCAACTCGGCCAGCGGACTGAATCCATCGCCGACCCCTCCATGCGGCAACAGCATTCCGGGGTCAATCTCGTTGCCGAGTTGTACCATCGCCGGTTCAATTCCATTTGCTTCCAGCGCCTTCAACGTGCACTCCAGCCAACAGAGCATGGATACCTCGACTTCTTCAAACGACCCACCGCTCCAAGCGGCTGGGGTTTCTTGGTGGGCCGGATCCGCCCACGTGTCGCTAAAATGGTAATCAATCATGAGGGAAACGCCCAACGAATCCCACCGTTTCGCTTCCTGAAGAACCTCCAGCCACGAGCTTCGAAGGCCCGGACTTGGGTTGTGCCACACGCGCAAACGAACCAAATCCACCCCCTGCTCAGCCATCCATTGGCGCGGCGATTCAATTCCAGCACCATCCTGATCCATATATAAAACTCCATCGCCGAGCATTTCAGGTAAAAATGATGCATCCACCCCCTTCCAAAGCTGAGAGAAAGCCACTTGACTGAAAGCGAGAATCAGAAGCACATTTATTGCACGAAGCATAACTTGAAGTTACAGAAACATGAGCATGTTCAACGCTGCAAGCGCCTCAAGGAAGCTGAAAGAGGTCCTGAACGCTACACTCCAGCGTCTGAGCAATTTTTAACGCGAGCACGGTAGAAGGCACATAGACGCCGTTCTCAATGGCATTGATGCTTTTGCGGGACACCTCAGCCGCAAGGGATAAATCCTGTTGGGTCATGTTGGCCGCTTTTCGAAAGTGCTCGAGGCGATTGAGTAATTTTTTGTGGTCCCTACCCACCTTCAGCGCTTTTCAAAATCGTGAACCGCTTGGGTGATTTCTTTGCCCGTATTTGGATACAAGTAGCCCGCAATCAAGGTCCCGACACCAATAAGCGCAATCATCGCACCGACACCTTCTAATATGCGTCCAATAACGAGGAACCCGAACATATACAGACCGATGCCAACGAAAATCGTGATGACGCCGTTTCTGCGGTAATCCAATGGCTCCTTTTTGCGTTCCTCAAAAATCTGAAGCAGCTCTTCCAGTTTCTCTTTGTCCTCAAGGTTCTTGGATATTTCGACGACGGCGTCTCGCTTTCCTTTGGCATCGAAGTAAAGCCAAACAAAGGTGGCAATGGGGACGCTGATGCCCGCTAAAATCCCGAAAAGTGGGATGAGAATTTCCGCTTGATAGTGCATAGAGTTGCTAAAAAGTAACGCAAACGTAACATCCAAAGAACTGAGAAGCAAACGTTACATGGCTAAAACCATCCCGTAGGTCGTGCATCCTTCATCCCCTGATCAAGACTCGCCCCTGAATTAAACAATCTTGTGGAATTCACGTCTCATCCATATAATTACCAACGCACCCGCATCTACCCATTATGTCAAGCATCCATATGACGCCTCTACTTCGCATCACCGGAATGATTTGTTGCTTCATTCTCGGCTTATCCGCCTGCAAAAAAGATGATTGTCCAACCGTCACGCCCAACGGAAAACGAATGGTACTGATTGGCAATAGTTTTTTCCGGCCATACGCTGAAAATTTGGATGTTGTTGCTGCAGATGCGGGATACACAGAGCACAACAGCACCATTGTCAATCGAGGTGGAGAGAATGGCTGGCCCAGCAGTTTTTGGAACGACTCAACAGCCCAAGAGAGCCTGACCATCAAGGCGGCTCTCGACGCCGGAAGCGTTGAGTTGTTCGCAATGACGTCAGGAGGTGATGCAACTGACCCCATTGCAGGCCACAAGGCATGGATCAATTATGCCTTAGAAAACAACCCCGACATTGAGATTGGCATTGCCCTTCCTCCTGTCGACTTTCCGGCCTCATGGGATTCAACGGCACAATCTTACGGATACACCAACATCCATGACTTCTATCCTGCTGTCGTCAACCACTGGCACACATCCATTGTCGATAGCTTGCGAGTCGAATTCCCTGGGTTGAATGTCTTTTCAATTCCAACGGGATGGGCAGCCATCGACTTGGCTCAAATGCAACAGGAGGATCTGCTGGATGATGACATCGATCTTTTTGGACCGAAGCCGACATCCATCTTCACCGACGACCAGAGGACACCAGGGCCAAATTGTCATTGAAGCAGGGACGCTGGTTTGGTTGGCCAGCATTTACGGCGATGATTTGAGCTTAAACAATTACGACACCGGTTTTATTACCGATTTGCATGGCGTCGCCATCGAAATCATGAACAACCATCCTGAGGTGTACAAGCGTTAAACAAAAAGGCGGGGTGAACCGCTACAGCTGTGTCGCCAAAACATGAGTTATCGCAGGAATGCACGGGCACGTGTGTCTTGGATACCACTGAATGTGATGCTGGCTTAGAATGCCTCACCAATGAAGAAATAAACACCACTACCTTCTGCTGTAAAGGCCATGTCCAGCCGGGTGTAAATGTCCTTTTCTGGGAAGATTAAGAAACGAAGCCCCGCCCCGCCAGCCGGCAAGAACTGCTCCCATTCAAACGAGCGATCATCGCCAAATACCTGGCCCATGGACATAAAGACACTGGCGCCCACCCGCTTGGAAAAAGAAAAAGGCAAAATGCGGTATTCAACTTGACCCGCAACGAGGTTTTTGTCTCGGAATCTTCCAAGGTAATATCCACGCATCAGGCTTTCCCCTCCCATGAGTGCCAACATGTTAAAGGGCGGATTGCCAGATGTTAATTGACTGTATCCTTGAATGGCCAAAACCGTATTCTCCTGAAGCGGAAGGTATAAACGCGTATCTGCGATGTAAGAGATAAAGTTGAAGTCATCCCCATCCAGTGAATGGTAATCCAAAAATCCCCATTCGCTGTACACTCCCTTTCTCGGGTTCATAGCGTTATGGATGTTGTTGTAAATCACCCCCAATCCCACACCCATGTTTCTCGATCCCATGCTTCCGACCTCGGGCACCGTAAAATCTTCGGCTGAATTCAGGTATTCGATACCCGTTAGCCCTTGGTAATCCAGTTCGAGTCCACAATACAAGGACGGCCACGTTTCTCGCATGATTCTCTCACGGATCAAGAGGTACTCTCCATCGATTACGCTTTGAACCTCTTCTGGGCTGTTCCTTCCGATGCCATGGTAAAACAGCGGGAAACTCTGGTACCGTGCCTTTCCGTAAAAAAACCAAATGTTCTCGTCGCTATACAACGCATGGTCCAGCCACAGACCGTATTGATTCTCCAAGGTCAAAAAGGCGAACGACTTGACCTCGCTCAAGCGGTTTTTCAAATCTCGATTGGCCGAATACACATACAGGCTCGAAACGCCAAACTCCCAGCTGGTCTCGGGCGCATACGCAAGGGTGGGATAATGAATAAACTTCGCCGCCGTCGAATCCTCTGCTTGACCAAAGACGCGCTCGAAATAGCGCATGAGGACGCCGTTTGTTTCATGCTCATCTTGAGCAAAGCTGCTGGTGGCATTGCCGACCAACCAAACAATCAATGTGAGTTGAATCCTCATGCAATTGTAGTCATTGGACAAAGTACATCCGTTGGCGATGTGAACGACCGTGCTGAGCCTAAGAAGATTCCGGAAGATGAGCAATCGAGGGTGCTGCAACGCAACGATTGAATCGTTCAAACCCTTGTCCTGTATTCAAGAGTCCAAGCATTATCGAACCACTTGAATCTTCTCCGTCCAGCGCCCTGTGGACGATGTGATTTCGACGAAGTAATCCCCTGCCGTCAAACCGGAAACATCCACCACTGAGGCTCGGCCAGCGGTCAATACCAACCGACCGAACACATCAAAGATTCGCAAGTCATCAAATTGGCCTCGGATATTCAGCTGACCGCTTGTTGGGACGGGATACAAGACCACATCATGAGCCGGCTCGACCGCTATGCCTGATGCCGTCTCTGCAATCTGCCAAGATTGCGACTCCTCGTCCCACGCTTGTGTAACGCAACAAGTAGGGGTATCCATGACGCACATTGTCGCACCATACACCAGGTAATCGATGCACGTGATGATGGTATCGGCCCCCATTGCATTCGAAACGAGGTGGGTACAAGGGCCTGCAAAACAGCTGTCCTCAGCGAGGATCACGTCGCCAGCGAAGGTGCTGATGAACACCGGAGCCATGAGTGGCAGACCGTTGCCCGTAGTGGGTGCTGCCACTTCGATTTCGTACTGTGTGCCCACCGTGTAAATGAAGCCGCACAACGGTGCATCGGATTCATCGCTCATTTGTCCGGCGGTAATCTCATAGTTCGGCGCAGTGGAATAGCCTACCTCGTGGAGAATAATGGTGTCGTTGCTCGCCGCCACTTCCAAGGAAACCCACCCCCGGTAGCTTTCACTGCCCACATCCATTTTCAGGCCCAAGAACTTCAATCCGGCCCCGGTAAAAGAGCCTCCTCCACCCACGTCGGTTCCCAAGACCGCATTTCCCGAAGTGTAAGGACCTGTCACGAGGTCCCCGCAATTGAGGGCGTCGGGGTAGCCAAATGTGGAGGCGTCCATGACGTACGAGTCCCAGAGTGAAACCACCCGTGCAGCTGTTGAACTGCCGGATAACGGGAAGATCTCAAAGGTGCAATCATTGCTCAGGTCCCCGTCAACGTTCAGCGTGAACGGACCGGAGGCTTCTGTCACTGTATCGTTAATGGAGTAGGTGTTGATTTGCCCTGCGCCAACAGTTGGACAACCAAGAACTCCGAGGATTAAAATGATAAAAGTCGTTTCCTTTTTTTGCATCCATTCGTTAATTTAGAGGGATAAGGTAGTTATTCTGGACGCGCGACTTACTGCATGCGTGGGGGCAAATCGAATTAACCGGGCGAGGAAAATAAACGGGCTGAATGCATGCGACACAACCCGCTAAAGCAACCCCATGAACGAAGAACAGCAAAGCCTGACTTTTGTGCCATACACGCCCGCTTACCGTCAGGCCTTTTTTGATTTGAATGCAGCTTGGCTGAACGCCTACTTCCTGCTTGAGCCTTTCGACATTGAGGTGCTTTCAGATCCTGAAAAAATGGTCATCAAGCCAGGCGGGGCCATCTACGTTGGCCTCTTAAATGGTGAAGCCATTGCGACATTTGCGCTTACACCCAAGGGCGAAGGCAAGGTGGAATTGAACAAAATGGCTGTCGAGGAAGAACACCGCGGCACGGGGGTTGGCCACCAAATGATGGACTTCATCCTTCGCGTTTGCCGCGAACGGGAGGTGCATACGCTGGAACTCTATTCACACACGTCCCTCAAACCCGCCATCCACCTTTACGAGAAGTACGGTTTCGAGACCATTCCTTTGTCTGCCGAATGCGTATACGACCGAGCGGACATACGCATGCAGCTGACCTTGTGAAGGTGGCATCCCGTCACTCCACGGCCCGGAAGACCTTGCGCACCTGACCGTTGGAAAGCCGCTCGATGACGAGTTGTCCGGCAGCGTTCGATGGACAAGGGCGCCCAAGCATGTCCCACGTGCCTTGTACCGTTGATTCGGACGGAGACAGGGTGGATTCGATGGTCAGCGGCAGGTTGGTATTGCAGGTGCTTTCAAAAAATTCCCATGCGACCAAACTGGCATCGATGTCCATGTTGCCCCACGCTCCTGGCCAATCGTGACCACCCCCATCGACTTTGTAAAGCTCAAGCCTCGGACACGCCGAACTGTTGGACCACACCGTAACTTCCACCTCACTGCCGTCGGTTGCATCGGTGTTGGGCAATGGCCCAGTACCTAAATTTTCCAACTGAAACAAGCCAGCAAAGAAATCCATGGTCTCCGGGATACTAGGGTACGCTCCCCAGCCGTCTTGATTGGTAGGATCGCCCTCGTAGTATGTCACATCGTCTTCTGTGCCGTGAATTTCCAAAACATTGGTCGTCGAATACGGGGTGCAGGCATCCATAATGTCTTGCATAATCATCCCAGCGACAGGTGCTACTGCCTGAAAAACATCCGAGGCTTGACATGCCAACAAGTAACAGAAGTCTCCCCCATTGGACATCCCCGTCCCATACACCGCCGTCTCGTCCAGCGCGAAGCTCGCTTGAAGGTAGTTGTTCAAGGCCAGCGTAAAGGCCACATCGTCCACGTTTTCATTGGATTGGAAATCATACCCCACGTTGAAAAATGCATTCCCAAAAGAATCGTTGGTTCCCTGCGGGTAGCAAACCGCAAAACCGAACTCCTCGGCCAGGCCATTGAATCCCGAATACTGCATGATGTCATCCGCGCTGCCCGTGTACCCGTGAAAGACGAACACCAATGGACAATCCGCAGGTGCGGATTCGGGATGGTAATAAATGTATTCGCGTTCCAACACTTCCGAATTGACCGTGTACTCGAACGTTTCGAAGAAAACACAGCTGCCGTCATCGGTGTTGGCCCCTTGAACGAAATTCAAGGCGTCCGGCTCGGTGCATCCCGGCAAGCTCACGTCGCACGCTCCTTCTCCAACCTGAAAAGCGAGATAGCCCGCGTAGCCATCGTCCAGTGTAAAGGAATCGAGAAACCCCTCAAGCAGCGGCGAGCTGGAAATCTCACCCCCATTCCACCCATCGCCCCAAGAATCTAAAGCAGAGAAAAAATAGCACCCGTCCTCCAAACACAGCACTTGACTCGACGTCGTCCAGTTTGACTCACCTTGAAACGATGCAATCAACAACGGCTCGCTGCCGTCCAGAGCCTGAAAGAGTTCCCATGACATCTCATCGCCCCATTGGGCGGTTGACGTTTCAATGCTCACCTCCGTGAACTCACATTGCGCATAGGTTTGGAGTGAAACACAGCAAAAAAGAACTTGTAACCATTTCATAGCGTGGCCGGTGTTTGGGGATGAAATCATCCTGTGAATCCCGCAATATATGGAAGGATGGTCGGGTCGGGACAATCAAAGAATTATGCCGACTAAAAAAGCCCAGCGTTTGGCCGGGCTTTTGGAGGTTATGAATAAGCGAATGCTCAATAGAAGGAATTATTCTGGCGCGTTGAAGGCTCCCAGAATCGTTCGGGTCCACGTCAACGGATTTCTGTTTGCCGCAGTGGCTTGCGCAAACTTACCAAAGCCTTCCGATTGGTACATAGCTTGCGACGCCGTCATGAAGGTCACATAATCCTTAAAGTTAGCCGAGATGTAGTGCGAAATTGCGCCATCTTGACCTGCCATCGCTTGGTGCAATGCGATTTCGACATTGTACTTATCGAGGTCGGCTTGGCTGTCTTTGATGAGTTGGTCAAAAGCCGCTGCCGTGGCCATCGGATCAGCGACTTCAATGCCCCAAAATGCCTGGTAGAAGTTTCCTTCTTTCTCAGTTGAACCCATTAAGCGGACCCCTGTTTGCTGGCGAGTGGGCTCTACATTCATGCCGAACCATGCCCACATTTTCATCCAATCAGGATTCTGAAAAATCGCCTGATAATCGAACAGCGGCGCCATGTCATTTACATCGTCCGAGACAAAGGAAATGGACGTATTGTGAGTTGCTGCCCCCATTTCATGTTGGCTCATGAAACACATTGGGAGTGCCTTTCCAGTCTCCGTGTTCATGAATTCCGCCCAATTTGCATTGAAAGCCTCAGCTTTATCCATTGGGACAGTAAAGTCGAAATTCACCCAAGTTTGGGCGTTTAAGTTCAGGCCCATGAAGACCAATAAACAGAGTTGAATGATGTGTTTCATAGCAAAAAAATTTTTGCAAGGATAGGACATAGATTTCAATTTGTGATTTCAATCACATTTTATTTACGTAATGGTGACATCAAGCGCCTAGATGCCAGATTTTAATGGACAGAAAAAAAGCGAGCCAAGCTCGCCTTCTTTGTTGCTGACTCTCAATCAGACCTCAAACCTGATTGAGCTAATAGATTTCGTAGCTCTCCATCACAGCATCAAAAACAGACTTCGACACTTGATTCGAACCGTTCAAAAATGCATGCAATGCATCCATATCATGGACCGCGATTTTGAACATGACTTTACGTTGGTCTGGCGCAAACGTTCCAATGGTCTTGCTCAAGTCAGCAATATTCTTCCGTTCAGCAATTCCTTCATCAGACTGCATGAAACTCATGAATTTGGGGAGCTGTCCCTCTTTAAGCATTCCAACAACGAGTATGTCTTTCATCATTTTTTTCGAAAGAAAAAACCAAACACGACTTGATTCAACGCGTGCCTCATTTTATTTACCTCGTCACCGCATACATGTCGCGCATTGCCCTTTGAGCAGCACTTGGGCTTCATCCACGCGGTATTGATTCAGAGTCGGCACAACCACCTCCTGCTCCAGACACACAACTTGGCTGCATGAATTGCACTGGAAGTGAGCGTGGCTGTGCACGTGAACAGATGGGGGGCATTCTTTGCACAAGGCGTAAAATTTGATGTTCTCGGAAGCGAGAAACGAATGCACGACTCCATCATCTTCGAGCCGATCCAGCAGCCGATAAACGGTGGATCGGTTCACATCTGCTGGCAAGCGCTCCATCAGAAGTTGGGCAGACAACGCTTCCTGCGCGTTGCGAAATGCATCGAGCACCAATTCAAGGTTCCGTGTTTTGCGAGTTACGCCCATGGCAAATAATTAATGCGACTGTGTTGCAATAATACGATTTGAAGTTAGTTTTGCACCTCATTCCGATTTAATGGCATCATTTTCCCTCAAAGCGGATTCTGTTGGAGCAGCGGCAAGTTTCTTTTGCATGATACACTGCTTGGCTACGCCGTTTCTGTTCGTAGCGCAGGCCTGTTCCAGCACCTGCTGCAGCGGCGCCCCCACATGGTGGCGCGCTGTTGACGTTGTCTTCCTGGTGGTATCCGGGCTAGCCGTTTTCCGTTCGATGCAAACCAGTTCCAAAAACTGGGTTTGGCGCAGTTTGTGGGTGACATGGGGAGTTTTGGCATGGTCGGTTTTGATGGAGGCCTTCGCACCCGAATTCTTTTTCCCTGCAGCGAAATACACGGCGGCTACGGCGCTAATAGGTCTGCACGTTTACAACATGAAGTACTGTCAGTGCGGAGCGCCTCAGTGTGAGGCACATTGTGGCTGAAAGTCACCGGCAACGTATTTAGAAGCTTACTCCGAGCCGAGTATGACTGCCTGCTGTATCAAATACTACCGCAGAATCTCACCCGTGAGGAATAAAAACGGACTGTGCTCGATTTGTCTCACCTGTGCTTGCAGATTTAGCGCATTGAACAACAGACAGCAAGACTTTAAGCACTCTACAAAATAGAACTTGAGGCAAATTCGAGTCAGTCACAGTCACTGTCATACTCAATGCGTCTGAAAGGCTGGAACATTCCACTGTAGGATCCTCGCACGACATCTCCATTTTGCAGCTCGAGAACAAAACGCATCATTTGGTCCGAAGTATTCCAGTGTTCCAATTTCATGTAGGCATTTGCGACCTTGCTGGGCTCTGAGTCGCTCACATTTGTAAAACCTCGTGCTAATGTGTTCTGGCTAATCATCGCATTTTCCACAATGAAATTTCCAAATTCATAGGCGGGGCCAAAAATCAGGTCTTTTCGAATGATGATACCAAAATCATTCGCGACCACATCGCTCGAAAATCCATAGATACCATCTTCGACCCATGTGTCGGTGAACCATAATTCAACGGTCGTTGTAGGATTCACCTCATAATTCCAGTTTCCACATCCCGTGACTAGCGAATCCCCCGCCGCACCATCGTTCAAATTAAGATGGACGGTGTCCCACTGATACAACGTGTCAACATACGACATGGACAATTGAAGAAACTCATTTGTACTCTCAAGTGATATGCCGTTGTTTAAATCAAAGTCGAATAGTTCAGAGTGCTCCTCGTCTTGTCCGCAACTGGAGATGAATACTGCGAGAATCAACAGCTGCAGATAGTAAAACAGTTTGGACATTTTCATCGTCGCAGAAATTGCATGTGGGAAGTCAATGTAGCCCAAGTTCAAGATGGTCGAAAGGCTTTTCATCGTTATTCGCATCAGCTGGGTTCACATCAACGGGCAGTCCTGATTGAAGTTTAAGGCCTCTTTTCTTGAATGCTGCCACAACTTGAGGCACCCACATCTCACATCTCGTTTTGGTAAGTTCATATTGGTTATCCTCATCTAGGGCTAAACCGTAAAATTCCCCTTCATTTTTGAGTGCGCGGGACTTTTGAAAATCGTAACCCTCAGTAGGCCATGGACAAATGAGCTCGGCGCCATTTTCAAGCAGCACTTCAGCCAAAATACCCACCCCATCTATGAACCATTCATCATATCCCCATTGATCCCCGAGGCCAAAGAGCGCTATTGTCTTGCCCTTGAAATCGAGCGTTTTGAAGTGATCAAAATAAGCCTCCCAGTCACTCTGGAGTTCCCCATAATACCATGTAGGCACCCCCAAAATGAACATGTCGTGTTCAATCCAATCGCTGTCAGTCAACTCTGGAATTACTTTGTCCCTCACGTCTATCCCCTCTATCCGAAGCAGCGGCAGGATAGTCGATTGCACCACTTCATGGGTCTTGTGGGTATCGGAACCGTAAAACAACTGAATCATGTCAAATCGGATTAAATTCTGAAGACTAAACATTGAAGGCCATTTGCCAAGTGCATGCCCTCGCTTCCTTGACTTAACAAAAGTCGAAAGCGAACAGCTCTCAGTGCATACCTTGAAGGGGCTATTTTGATTTAATTAGGAGAAATACCGTTTTCCAGTGAGTCGATTTCGGGTGCCGCTGATATGAACAGCATCGTCCTTCACTGAACCTCAATCAGGACCGGCCAAATGAGGTGCATGATATACAACGTCCTCATTCATTCTGCTGCAACGCCAAAGTTCGCCGCTAAAGCGCAGGCCCGATGGGTACAAAATATCTTATTCTCAAATCGAATGCGCCCTCGTTCGAGCATTTAGACTGACCTTTACTGCACGCCCCCTCCGTGTTAAACCAAGCAACCAATCTCAGGTGATTTGTACCGGCGGGAATAAACATCAGCGCTTTAACGCTATTCAATCGTTCACTTCATGACTCAAGCAACAAAAACGCCAGTTATAATTTTGAATGGATTCCTTGGATCTGGGAAGACTACACTTTTCCGCAACCTGCTGGGCCAAGCGAAAAGAATGGGATGTGATGTACGAGCGATTGTTAACGACATGAGCGAGCTTGATGTTGACGGAGAACTAATCGGCAACACCGCTGCAATTGAAGACAATAAAGATGTGATGGTTTCTATTCACTCTTGCGTGCTTAGCAGTTCAAAAGGGATTGAAAAACTTAACCAAGCTCTCCGACAGTTCGAAGTCAATTCTCCAACTCCGCCTGATTTGATCATCATTGAAACTTCCGGCAGTTGCCATCCAATGCCACTGATTCAATACTTTCAAAAAAGTTCGACAGAAAAACTTATCGGCGTATTCGTTTTAGTTGATAGCCTGATGCTCGGTCACGATTATGACAGTGGAAGCGCTCTAATTCCAAAATTTCAACAAAACCTTGAAAGCGGAAAACGTAATACGGTGAACTTGCTTGTTGAGCAAATCATGTTTGCGAGTCACATTTTTTTGACTAAATCAGATCGAATAGCAGCTAGAACGGTTGGCTTGATTGAACCCATACTATCTCGTATCAATCCAAACGCCGTGCTACAAAAGTTGCATTATGGCAAGATGTCATTCGAATCGATCTTCGCTCTAACTGAATACAATTATCGAAATACGGAAATCTTAGTTAAAGAACTCTCGAAGACCCTTGACTCTGCATCGTCACAAGATCGGCCGTACAATATCGCGACTAGAGTCATTCGGGACGATAGACCTTTCCATCCTCAAAGGTTGTGGGACGTTTGCCACAAATATTTGAATGACCAGGTTTATCGGAGCAAAGGATTTTTCTGGCTGGCTAGTAGAGACAAATTTGCGATGCTTTGGAACCAAGCAGCAGGAGGAATCAATCTTGAGGTCACAGGATCTTGGCGGGCTGGAATCGCTGAAGAGGCCGACTCTGGAGTCTCTGAAATGGAACTCGCCGAATTGAGAAAAATGCTCGACCTCCAAAAGGGGCGTTTCGGTGATAGAAGATGCGACCTCACGGTTATCGGAAATAAGAGCAATGTGGATGAGTTTACAGCTGCTCTTGAATCATGTTTCCTAACGGAAGAGGAAATAGAACTATGGCGCTCGGGCATCGAGTTTGCGGACCCGTGGCCTCGTGACTTAGCCCGAATTTGGAACTGAGTCGGTCAAAGTTCCAACCCTCCTTCCACCGCCTTGAGCATTGCAGCGCATTGCAGCGCATTGCTGAATGAACTTTGTTATTCCATGGCATCAACGACGCATAAGCCTCAGTTGATCAATGTGTTACACCCTCTGTATTTCATAGATCTCGTAGCCCTCCATGACCTCGTCGAAAACAGGTTTTGACACAGGGTTAGTACCGTCCAAGAATGCATGCAAAGCCTCTTGATCATGCACTGAAATCTTAAACATGACTTTACGCTGATCCGGGGCGACCGTCCCTATTGTTTTGCTCAAGTCTGCCACTTTCTTCCTTTCTGCTATGCCCTCGTCTGATTGCATAAAACGCATGAATTCTTGAAATTTTCCTTCTTTGAGCATTCCTACAACAAGTATGTCTTTCATAATTCTTTTTTTTTGCAATGATAGCCCTTGTTTTCCGATGTGTCAATGACGAAAGGCATCGCTAGAAATAAGTCTTATCAACGGTTTTAAAAGAGACAAAGATTAACTTAGACCTTGGCAACCTAAATCAAGCATGACACCAAAAGCCATCTCATCAACTCGCCAGATCCGGGTGCCGGCGCAAGTACTTTGGGAGGCCGTTACTAAGGATCATCACCTCGAAGCGTGCCATCCTTACATCAGACGGCACTCCAAAAACACAAATAGCCAAGGCATTTCTGACGTAATTGTCTACCTCAACGAAGTTACCTTTACCAGAGAATCAACAGCATGGATGCAGGGTACGGGATATGATTTGCTCGTAGGAAGGGCCGATGAGCCCAAAAACAAAGTCCAATGGCGAATCGTCTCTAACGACTCAACGTCTTGCCAACTAACCATTTCCGTTATCCCGCATGCAATCATTTCCATTCCGAGGATTTTAAGGACCCTGGCGTTGAAACTTATTGTTCGTCGCCAAGTCGCTCTTTATCTCGATGCAGTGACTGAAGGAATCAAAAAATGGGTAGAGTCCGGAGATCCCATTGAAAAGGGTGCTTTTCGGAAGCACGCTTGGTTTTGTCCATGAGTTTCGTAGCTGCTGTGAGCAGCCATGTGGCAAGTCAGACTCCTCGGATAAGTCATTAACCAGCCCATCAGAGCAACTAAAAAGCCTCTAGTGGCGTCATGCACTAAATCCGTCGCTCTTGCGCACGAGCCTGTCAGTTGAGAACCGCCCTCTTTTTCGTATTTCACATTCAGAGCACGTCCACAAGGTTGTAAATGCAGAACACGACAGTCACCGACTAAATTACAACCAATGAAAAAAAGCTTCTGCGTTTTCGCACTCATGTACCTCGTGAATGCCACCGCCATGGGACAAGCCTACGTGCCAATGATTTCGACCGCGGATTCATCGGACATCTGGGTCGACGTTCATAGCTGTACTGATTTTGACTGCTGGTGGGCGTATCGGAACATCTACACGGTTGACGGAATCATATCGGCCGGAGGGTACGAATACGTTCAGTTCAATCGAAGTACGGAATACGAACAAGGGACAGATTTGGGCCTCTGGTGCACCGAATCCCTCTCAACCTCTGAAGCGATCATTGGAATCCGAGAGGAAAACAAACGCGTCTTCGTGAACCCAAATCCCACCTCTGAACAGTCCGAAGAATACCTCGCCTATGATTTCAACTTGACCGTCGGCGACACTGTTCCAGACCCCTACTATTACCAATCGTCCGGCGGACCGTCAGATTTCGACTTGATCATTCATACCATTGATTCCATCTTCATTTCTGGAACGTGGCGTAAGCGCTACCAAATCAATAGTTGGCCGGATATCATCGAAGGTGTGGGCTCCTCATCTGGACTGCTGAATCCGCTGAATTATGCATGGTCCGGCGCTTGCAATATTTCCCTGAATTGCTACATGGAGCAGGGGGTTGCGGATTATTTTACATCCAATTGCGAGTTGCCGTTGAGCAGCCCTTCATGTCCCGCAACTTCCCAGTCACGTGAGCTGCTGAAAGTAGTGGATAGCATGGGGCGAGAGCATCAAGCAACGCCAAACACCTTGCTTTTTTACATCTACAGTAACGGCGAAGTTGAGAAGGTGTTTCGGGTGGAATGATGCGATGCTGAATTGGGTCCTTGAGCTCGATTAATCACCTTATACCTGACAATAGTACCTACAGAATTCAATGGCAATCGAATACGAATTGCAAACCAACTGACTGGTTCAATGTCAAGAGTCCAGTTGATCGAATAATTCGCGGATGATATCGTCCATATTTTGGTTCTCGGCCAGTACAGCCCAGTGTAACGCGCCAGTCTCGCAATCCACAAATCTTAAAGACGTTAACGTCACTCTTTGATCGCACAATTGGCTAATCAACACCACTCCCTCCGCTCCGGATAATTTGCCAGCATCGACGATACTTGACTCGTCATGAAGTCCCGTCAAATTTCGGTGATGTTCCAGACTTACTACATCCAGAGCCTGACGCTCCAGGACGCGAAACTTCTCCAATAATCGAATGCCAAGTGCGGCCTCCAGTACTGTGTTGTTTGACGATCCATGACAAGGCTTATTCTCGAGGGCAACAACGAAAATATTAGAACCTACCGCCTCTTTCGTCTGCACTATCACACGGAGTGGAGAATATTCTCCTGATTTTGGCTGTAAATGGCCGTGAAAGCCGCGCGGGTACTTCTCCACCCATTTCAATGGGTATAACATCCAGCACCACGCTAAAGCCCAGAGACTAATCCGTCCTGTTTTCTTGATTTCAGCATTTACATCCTCGTAGCCATCTTTTTCAATCCTTACATCCAGCAAACTTCCACCAACTTCGCTATCCCAGTGCCGTATTGGTGTTTTCCCAATATACTCTCCGTTTGTAAAAACATCTGCTTCACTTGGAGAAGAAGAAATTAAAATACTACTCGAACA
>DCPZ01000042.1:0-43999 GCA_002323795.1 Flavobacteriales bacterium UBA1531
AAGCTTACCTCTGCTTCCATATCCCAGCAATTCTGGCGTGCCGCCTGAGTTCGTTCCAATCACTGGAACGCGTCGAGCCATGGCTTCAATGGTGACCATTCCAAACGTCTCGGAAGCGCTGCACATGGCATATGCATCGCAACAATCGTACGCCAAACTGAGCTCTTCAGTTGGAGGGTGCCAGTGGATTCGGTCTTGAATGCCTAGTTCAGTCGTGAGTTTTTTAAGTGCTTGAAGCTCATCTCCATCGACCGTATTGCGGGTGTTTTCGCCAATGATGAGTGCATGCCAATCTGCAGCTTTGGTTTCGGCCAAGGCGCGGAGTAGATCAGCATGTCCTTTGAGCTTATCAATTCGTCCAAAAAGGCCTACTAATTTTGCATTTGCTGGCACATTAAAAACTTTTCGGGCTTGTTCTTGATTTTTCACTTTCGTAAACCAATGGTTTTCGAGAGCGAGTGAAATCACCTTTGTTTGGTCGGAAACCAACGGTGTATTTGCCAATGCTTCTCGCCGGAGGCATTCAAGGGGCGATATCCAATGGTCAACAGCAGCGTAACGATTCTGATGCCACGGTGCTCGTTTCCGATGCGGAATTTGCATTCCCTGTTGAAAGATCAAATCGCAATGGGTGTTTCGGGTTGCAAGCGCAGCCAGCGGTAAGTCGCGCGGATCTCGGATCCACAGTGCCTCAAACCGGTGGGCGATCAGATGATGCTTCAATCTGCGTCCTGCTCTGATCGGAGCGTATCGACGCTGTCGCTGAATGAGGCGCAATGGTAAATCAGACTCGACAACGGCTTCGGCCAACGGGCTGCCCGGTACGGCACTGATCTCGACATCATGCCCGGCGTCTTTCATCCAGGTCGCATAACGCAGGAGGTTTCGCTCCAAGCCGCCCCAACCTGAGGAACTGGAAAGGAACGCTAACCTCATCGCCGATCAGGCCGCATGGTCATTTCGCTGAAGACGCCTCGTCCACCTGATTCAATTGCAAATGCAATGGCATCGGCGATGAACTCAGGTTGCATACCGTCTTCAAATTGCGGCCGGTAATTTTCCCTCAATTCATCGTCCTTCGTCTGATCGATGAAAGACGTGTTCACGGCGCCGGGGTTGATCGTCGTCACCGCCAAATCTTCCCTGAATTCGAGCCTGAGGGATTCACTCAAGGCCAAGACAGCATGTTTCGTTGCACAATAAACTCCGCTGTTCGGGAATACATTACGTGCCGCAATGGAACCTATTTGGATGACATGTCCTTTGTTTTCTATCAAGCTTGGTAAGCACGCATGCAACGTGTTCAAGACACCGCCAATGTTGACATCAATCATCTGCTTCCAGTCGCTAAGTGCAGCTTCTTTGAGCGGGGCGAAAATGCCGAGGCCTGCATTGGGAATGCAGACATCGAGACCACCCCATTCGTCAATAGAGGCCGATACAGCTTGGCTTACTGAAGCTTCATCTGTAACATCGACCTGGCTGAATCGGACGAGGTCACTGGGACATGACGAAGCAACCAACTCAAGTGATTCAGTATTCCGTGCCAAAAGAGTGACCCGATGACCTGCTGATGTCAAAACTTTTGCAGTTGCAGCTCCTATTCCGCTGGAGCCGCCGGTAAGTAGTATTCGAAGTGATTTCACGAAACAAATTTAGGTTCAAATGACCTTAGGGATTGACACCGAATCGGATTGGCTGAAAACCGATGACGCGATCATATCCGCTAATGTCCCAATAGTATGCGATGACCTGATAGACATTGTCCGCTCGGGAATGTGATCCTTCCAAATCCTCAACATCTCCTGGATACTTTTCGAGTGATTTTGGATCACTTTTTCCCAGTGCGCTGGCGTCCCGCGTGAGGTACAGATAATTGTAGTACCCCTGCTTCAGCAAAAGTGTTGCCTCGTATTGTCGGTTGGTTTCGTTCCAAATCAATCGGTGAGTTGGCTTGAAGTCCCACGCAGAAATGCCTCCAAAAATATAGATGTCTTTTCCCGGTAAGGGCTCGAAAGCGTTGAGACGAAAGTGAACTTGCACATAATCGCTTCCAGTCGTGTTTTCTTGGCGGTCATTCGCTATTGTGAATTGGCCGTCAATGTCTCTGCGCGCCTGGTGAAAATCAAAGGTGCGTGGTTCATCTTCTTCCAGATAAACATGCCAGAATGCCCCGCCTTCCGTGATTTCTTCAATCCCCAATGCCGCGAATTGGAGGCTTTTTAAATCAGCAAAGCGCCAGCTGTTTCCTCCGGGAAAAGATTGATGATCGGTGGGGTTAAAGACAACTTCGCTTCCCCGAACAAATTGAGGTTCAATTCCACCAATGGCTGATTCCCAGCGGCCATTTTGAAGAATTACGCATTGGAGCGCATCGTAGGCGTCATAAAGAGGATAGCTGCTCTCACCATGCTTAACTGTGAAGTCGATTTCTTGATGAGTGCGTTTATCGCGAATCATTGTGGATTCGAGGGCGCGGGCTTCAACGCTAACCTCTGTTTCATACAATGTGAATCGACGCTGAATCAATGGAATTTCGGGTTGATCGACATCGTAGACTTCAACAATGTAATTGCCGCTCAAAGTGAATTGCATGAGGTCATTCGGAAACGATGATCGGTAATGGGTATATGCCGCTTTGGTATTGAAACTCGCATCTATGGTTTCAAAACTTCCAGTGGTGAATCCGCTGATGTAGTCTGCGGGATCGAGGTCCGGAGAGTCAAACCAGTCGAAGGTGCAATGTTTCCAGCGAATTTCCAGCTGCCTCTGATTGGGCGAAAAATCGTCGAAAGCCAACTCCAAACGTCCTCCATTCAATGGAGCAAATGCAGGCGCAATGTCCACCCCAATCGGATGAAGCTGCACAGATCGTATTTGAGGAGTAGATAGTGCAATTGGATATGGCGACTCCTGTGCTGAAACAGAGGCTCCAAATGAGCCTAAAATGATGAGCGTACACCAAAAAACCACATCGACTCGAACAAACTTGTCAACTGCGACCCTTGAAGGGCTGCTGGTGCTAGTTTTTGGGTGGAAGTTGGTCATTGATGCAGAAATTTACAACAAAGTGGTGCAAGCCTCGGGGGAGAGGCCTAACTTTGCGCCCCGAAAAGTAAACCTTCGCGAGCTGATGTCTCGAAAAATTCGGATTAAAAAAGGAGCAGATATTCGGTTAAAAGGCCGACCAACCTCAACAGTTGATGCTGCAGCGTCCACGGCTACCTGCGCCGTACAACCCCCCAACTACCACGGAATTACCCCGAAATTGGAAGTGAAAGAAGGTTCTGCCGTCCAGGTAGGCACCCCGCTTTTTTTCAGCAAGGAATCTCCAGCAATGAAGTTTCTCAGTCCAATTAGTGGAACAGTGAAGTCCATTTTACGGGGAGAGAAGCGGCGAATTCTCGCTGTCATTGTTGAATCAGATGACAAGAACGACGCTGTTTCCTTGGACAAAATCGATGTTCTTTCTGCATCTGCCGATGTGATCCGAGATGCGATGTTGAGTCATGGTATGTTTCCATTCTTGGAACAACGGCCCTTTGCGGATGTCGCAAACCCCGCTGATATGCCACGCAGCATCCACGTCAGTGGATTTGATTCTGCGCCCTTAGCACCTGACATGGAGATTGTGCTGAAAGATCGAATGGAGGCCTTTCAAAACGGTATCCATGCATTGAGCTCTCTTTTGGGAGGCCAAGCAATCCACCTCGGAATTCGCTCAGGTCAGACCATCTACAACGACATTCAAAAAGTTGAGTTAACTGCCTTCGAGGGGCCACACCCAGCGGGCAATGTCGGGGTGCAAGTGCATCACACCAAACCAATCAACAAAGGCGAGACGTTGTGGACCATGCATGCCGAAGACGTTGCGAATCTCGGAGAGACGCTCGTATCAGGCGTCTACACTTCGAAAAGAACGATTGCCGCAACAGGGTCTGAACACCCTGACCCTCGTTATTTGCAAACGCACATCGGATGCGAGTTGTCTTCTTTGACCAACGGGCTTCAAAATGATTCTGTTCGAGTGATTTCCGGTAATCCGTTGACCGGAACGCATGCAGCAGCCGATGGTTACCTCGGTGGCTTGGATCATCAAGTCACCTTGTTGCCAGAAGGGCGTGATCCGAAGTTCCTTTTGACTGCTGGTTGGCTTAGTCCCGGCCTGGATAGATTTTCCCTATCGAAGTCATATCCGACTTGGTTGCTGCCAAAGTCGAAAGAATTTGTAATGGACACCAACACAGGAGGCGAGGAGCGAGCATTTGTTGTAACGGGTCAATATGAGCCTGTATTTCCCTTTGATATCTATCCTGTTCAATTGATCAAAAGCATCATGGCGAACGACATTGATGCCATGGAAAAGCTGGGCATTTATGAAGTAGCACCCGAAGATTTTGCTCTGTGTGAGTACGCATGTACGTCGAAGATTGATGTTCAAGACATTGTGCGTGAAGGATTGGATAATTTGAAGAAAGAATTAGGATAACCAGCGATTATGAAAGCACTGCATAACATGTTGGACTCAATCCGTCCTCATTTTGAAGAGGGAGGGAAACTGAGCCGTTTTTGGGTCGTTTACGATTCACTCGAGACATTCGCCTTTACGCCGGGACATACGACCAAAAGTGGGGTTCAAATCAGGGATGGTGTTGATTTGAAACGGACCATGTTCTTGGTCATTGTTGCCTTGATTCCAGCGCTTCTTTTTGGAACCTGGAACCAAGGACACCAATACATGCTTTCCATTGGTCAGATTGATGTTGCCGATTCATTGACCATGTTGTTTTTCGATAAAATGCTCATTGGCGCAGTGAAAGTTTTGCCGCTAGTAATCGTAAGCTATGGTGTGGGCTTGGGCATTGAATTTCTCTTCGCGGGCATGCGCGGGCACAGCATCAATGAAGGCTATTTGGTTTCTGGAATGTTGATTCCATTGATTATGCCTGTGGACGTGCCGCTATGGATGCTTGCTCTTGCAGTTGCATTCGCTGTCATCATCGCCAAAGAAGTGTTCGGCGGCACAGGAATGAACATTCTTAATGTCGCGCTTACGGCTCGTGCATTTTTATTCTTTGCTTATCCGAAACAATTGTCTGGAGAGATTTGGATTCACGAGGTAGCGTCGTCAAAAGCAGGTGGATTGCTTGTAGATGGTTACACGGGTGCCACAGCCCTTGGTCATCTTGCTTCGACGGTTGGGAAATCACCAACAGAACCAGCAGTAGCTGGAGTCATGGACATGTTTGCAGCTGATGGTATGTTCAGTTTGACCAATTCGTTTTTCGGTTTGATTCCAGGATCCGTTGGAGAGACGTCGGCTTTTGCAATTTTAATTGGAGCCGCCTTATTGATTTGGACGGGCATCGGGAGTTGGAAGGTGATGTCGTCATTCCTTGTTGGAGGTTTGGCAATGGGAGCCATTTTCAACCTGATGGGCTTGAACGCTTACATGACGATTCCTGCGATCCATCAGGTTGTAATGGGAGGTTTTATGTTTGGTATGGTCTTCATGGCCACGGATCCTGTGAGTGCGTCGCAGACGGAGCGTGGCAAGTGGATTTATGGATTCTTTGGCGGCTTCTTGTCGATCATGATTCGCGTTTTCAATCCAGCCTATCCTGAGGGCGTCATGATGGCAATTCTCTTCATGAATGTGATGGCCCCTTTGATTGATCATTACGTTGTTCAGAGCAATGTGAATCGGCGCGAAAAACGTGCTGAACTTTCAATGGCACAACGCGTAACCGCTTAAATCGTCGACCATGGCAATTGATAAAAATAGCACCGGGTATACGTTTCTCTTTTCCGTCATTATGGTGGTTGTGGTGGGAACTTCACTCGCTTACACCTCGCTCTCATTGAAGGAGCGTCAGGATGCCAATGCGGCAGATAAAAAAATGATGGACATACTTGGTGCCATCGGCATTGATGCAAATCGCACCAACGCCAATGAATTATTTGCTGACTACGTGGTGGAGCGTGTGGCGATTGATATGAGCGGTCGCGAGTTGTTAGCCACAGCAACCCCAGTTGATCCAAAAGATAAAGCTGACCCGTTCGGAATAGATGTCAAGAAAGACTACCGGGCCAGTGTGAAGTCAGCAGTCAAAGCTGCAGATGGTGATGAAGCTGCACTTATGGCTGCGCTTTCCGAGGATGATTTGAGATTCCCACTCTTTCGATGCGAGAAGGATGGGGAAAGTCTATATGTCATCCCAGTAGTTGGTTCAGGACTGTGGGGGCCAATATGGGGGTACGTTGCACTGGAGGAAGATAAGACCACCATCTACGGTGCAAACTTTGATCATAAGACAGAAACTCCAGGACTGGGAGCAGAAATCAAAGAGTCTTTTTTTACTGAGAAATTTAAGGGCAAGAAGCTCAATTCAAACGCGGTGGCTTTGTTCACCGTGACAAAAGGGGGAGCGCCTACCGATCAATACAGTGTAGACGGCATCACAGGTGGCACAATCACCTCGAAAGGGGTTGATGAAATGATCAACCGAACGTTGAAAGTGTATTACCGTTATTTTGAATCAGAAACACGAGCGCAACGATGAGCACTGATACAGCTGCAGCGCCCAAAAAGGAATCGCTGTTTTCCAAAAAGAATCGCCGGCTCCTGAGTGACCCGCTGGATGATTCGAATCCAATTACCGTGCAAGTATTGGGGATTTGTTCAGCATTGGCCATTACTGTCCAACTTCAACAAGCCGTCATCATGAGCTTGTCAGTGCTTTTCGTCATGATTGGCGGTAACGTCATCGTTTCATTGCTTCGAAATTTGATTCCAGACAGAATCAGAATCATAGTCCAACTTGTTGTAGTCGCTTCATTGGTGATTATCGTTGACCAGGTTTTGAAGGCCTTTCAACCAGATATTTCTGAAAAGCTATCCGTTTTTGTCGGACTAATCATCACGAACTGCATCATTATGGGCCGTTTGGAGGCTTTTGCCCTCGGCAACAAACCGGGGCCTTCGTTCCTTGATGCGATTGGCAACGCAATAGGATACGCTTGGATTCTTTTAGCTGTATCCATTGTACGCGAGGTGTTTGGAAGTGGAGCGATTTCACTTCCAGGCATGGGACAGGTGAAGTTTTTACCTGCTGAATGGTTCATGAGTGAAGGTGGTTTTTATGAAAACAACAACTTGATGATCCTGCCACCAATGGCTTTGATCACCGTGGGAATCATCATTTGGATTCAGCGTAGCCGCAATCAATCCCTAATCGAAGAGAACTAATGGAATACCTCAGCATATTCGTGAAAGGCATCTTCATAGAGAACATGATTTTTGCCTATTTCTTAGGCATGTGTTCTTACCTCGCGGTTTCAAAGACGGTGAAAACCGCCAACGGACTGGGACTAGCAGTAATTTTTGTTTTGGGCATCACAGTCCCTATCAATTACCTCCTCGAGAACTATGTACTCCAAGAAGGAGCGTTGCAGTGGATTAGTCCTGAATACGAGAGTATCAACTTGAGTTTTTTGAGCTTTATCATGTTCATTGCGGTCATTGCCTCGATGGTTCAATTGGTTGAAATGATCGTGGAGAAGTTTGCACCGGCCTTGTACGGAGCTTTGGGGATTTTTCTCCCGCTCATCGCAGTGAACTGTTCCATTCTTGGTGGAGCACTCTTCATGCAGGACCGTCAGTACCCGAGCATAGGTGAAGCGACTGTATTTGGCCTCGGTTCCGGTGTCGGCTGGTGGCTGGCGATTGTTGCGATCGCAGCAATCCGGGAAAAAATACGTTACTCACACGTGCCAGCTCCATTGAAAGGACTGGGCATCACGTTCATCATTACCGGCCTCATGGGCATTGCATTCATGAGCTTTATGGGCATTGAAATTTGATAGAGATGACGACTACAATTGTTCTTACAATCGCATTTTTCCTGGCGGTAATCCTTCTTCTCGTGGGTCTTCTACTTTTTGCCAAGGCAAAATTATCTCCGAGTGGAAAGTTGAAAATAGTCATCAACGGCGAACAAACGCTCGAGGTTGATGGTGGAAGTACATTGCTCACAACGCTTGGCAATAATGGTGTCTTTTTACCTTCGGCATGCGGTGGTGGTGGCACGTGCGTTCAGTGCCGTTGTCAAGTCGCAGAGGGAGGTGGAAGCATTTTGCCAACAGAAGAACCCCACTTTAGTCGAAAGGAAATCGCTGACAATTGGCGTTTGGGATGTCAGGTGAAGGTCAAGGAAGACATGGAAATCCAGGTGCCTGAAGAGGTTTTTGGCATCAAAAAATGGGAATGTGAGGTTGTCTCCAATTACAACGTAGCATCGTTCATCAAAGAATTTGTTGTTCGATTGCCTGAAGGTGAATCACTTGATTTTGAGGCTGGGGGATACATCCAAGTGGATGTTCCAGAAACAGTTGTTGATTTCAAGGACATAGATGTTACCGCTCATCCCGAGCACCACAAGGATCCCAAGACCTTTCAGAGTGAGTGGGATAAGTTTGGTTTGTGGGATTTGAAGATGACGAATGACGAGCCAATTGTAAGGGCGTATTCAATGGCCAACCACCCTGCTGAAGGGAACATTGTAATGCTCAACATTCGAGTTGCGACTCCACCTTGGGATAGGTCAAGAAACGCCTGGATGCAAGTAAATCCAGGAATTTGTTCGTCGTTTGTGTTTGCCCAGAAGCCCGGTGACAAAGTTGAGATTTCAGGTCCTTATGGTGAGTTTTTCATTAAGGAAACTGGTTCTGAGATGGTCTACATTGGAGGTGGCGCAGGGATGGCGCCCATGCGGTCGCATCTGTTTCATCTGTTTCACACTGTCAAGACGAATCGCAAGGTGACCTTCTGGTACGGAGGACGATCAAAGCGTGAGCTCTTCTACCTCGACGATTTCAATAAAATTGCCTCAGAATTTCCCAATTTCGACTTTCATGTTGTTCTTTCGGAGCCAGCGGAAGGCGATGATTGGAAAGTCAAAAAGGATGTACAGGATGAAGGGGATGGTTTCCTTGGCTTCGTTCACAACGCTGTAATCGAGCATCAATTGGCTCAGCATGATGCGCCGGAGGACATTGAGTTCTATTTCTGCGGTCCTCCCATGATGAACCAGGCGGTTCTGAAAATGTGTGACGATTGGGGAGTCCCTCCGGAGAATGTTAGCTTCGATGACTTTGGTGGCTAATCGAAGCCTGTTATATTCATGGATGGCTGCGGCTATGTCCTTTGCATTTGCAAGTTCCTGTGGGCTCTTGGATGGTCCAGATGAAAATGACACGAACAAACCCAAGCCTAGAGTATACACGCACGCTGGTGATACCCAAGGCACGACATACCTGATCAAATACCACGGTGATTTGGAGTTGGAGCAAACGGTCATTGACTCCGTATTGGAGGTTGTCGATGTTGAGTTCAACCTCTGGAGACCGAAGTCGAGAATCAATCAGGTCAATGCTTACCAAGGTGGAGATGAACTTTTTATGTTCGTCGATTCTTCTCGCCTTTGGTCAGTGATTTGGTCCCGAAGCATTGATTTATTTGAAGCATCACAGGGTGCATTTGATCCAACCGTGCATCCATTGGTGGAGCTGTGGGGCTTTGGACTGAGCAAGCGAGGTAATGTAAAGGAAGCAGACGTTGAACTCATTTTGCCAAATGTTGGTCTAACGATGGATCGAATTGATTTGGAGGAAATTGAAGTGGATAGGATTTACGAGAGCACTTATGTCAGAAAAGGCAATCCGAATACGTCGATTGATTTCAACGGAATCGCCCAAGGTTTGACGGTCGACCTCCTTGCGGATGCGCTCTGGTCGAAAGGGATTTTCAATTTTATGGTTGAAGTTGGAGGAGAGGTTAAATGTCAGGGACTTCGCTCCGATGGCCAGCCTTGGCGAATCGCAATTGATTTGCCAATCGATCAGCTCGATGGACTTGAAGAGCGGAAGTTGCAATCGATCGTTGCAGTTAAAGATGCGGCGATCTGCACGAGCGGTAATTATCGAAAGTTTTATGAGGAGGATGGAATCAGACGATCTCACACGATAAGTCCTTTTACTGGATATCCAGTTCAGCACAGTTTGTTAAGTGCAACAATTCATGCTGTGGACGCAGCAACAGCAGATGCGTTAGCGACAGCATGCATGGTATGGGGGCCTGAGGAGGGCAAGCAGTTCATAGAAGCTTATCGAGCTGAAAATGAATTTGAACGCATCGAAGCACTTTTCATCTATGCTACTGAAAATGGGGCCATGGAGACATGGCAGACGCTGGGATGGGACCTGGTATTGACCCCAGATTGAGATCGCTGCAGCGATTAGGCCTGCTTTTCAGAAGGTTGTAGGCATTCATCCTGAGGCCGTGCTCCACAAACAGTGCATGTGCCTGATTCGTTTTTGAGCAAGGGATTTTGACTGGCGCAGGTGCCTGCGAACTCTCCATCTTTCTTGACGAGTATTTTGATCGCTATCCCAGCGAAACCCAATGCGAGCATTCCCACAGACAAGGCCACTACTTTCCATTCCATGCGCCAAAATTACAACGGAAGCTTGCTCATCCGCCTAGGAATAAAGGTCTTGTGAAATTTTTCGTAAATTGATGATGCTTAAAAGCCAAACCCATGTTATTCCGACTGTCTCATTTCGTCGCTCCGGCGATTGCAATCCTGCTTGCCACATTTGGCTTGCCCGGGAGTGTTTGGGGACAGCAAGGGCCATGCGACTGTCCTGAATGGACCGATCGACCGGTAAAGGAGGTTACAGACAACAATGGCACAGGAACAGGCACCGATTATTGGAGTTGTGACACAATTTACCTTCTCACTGAACCGGTCTTTGTGAATCCAGGTGATCACTTGACAATTGCACCCGGGACATTGATCAAAGGGCGCACGGGAGTCATATTTGATACGCTGACTTACACATTGCCGAATGGTAACGTGTCTCCGCGTGAAGATTATTTATACAGTCAGCAAGCTGGAAGTCTAATCATCAGTGCAGGCGCAGAATTACATGCGGAAGGGACTTCCGATTGTCCCATTGTATTTACATATGAAGATGATCCCATGGATGGTTCCATTGGCTATGATGTACGCGGAAATTGGGGTGGCCTCATTGTTTGTGGCAACGGTGCGCTCAACACGTTCGACGGGAACGATGAAGTTGAAGGGATAGTTGATTATACGGGCCAGGATAGGCACGTCTATGGCGGGGATGCACCGCCAAATGCGTCTTCAGGTATTTTGCGTTACATCAGCTTGCGACATGCTTCCACATCCCTTGGGATTTCTCAATTTGGCAATGGAATCGAAACCAATGCGTTAACACTTTGCGGTGTTGGAAGCGGCACAACGGTGGAATTCATTGAGGCCATCGCGAGTGGTGATGATGGCATTCAGATTTTCGGGGGGATGGTTGATATCCGACATGTGGCTGCAATTTTCAATGAAGAGGATGGTATTGAATACGATCAGGGGTGGCAGGGTCGAGGGCAATTCATCTTTGTCATCACTGATGAATTCAATGATGTTGGTGAACACGCCGGTGATTATGAAGGGGACGATTATGAAGAGTTTGATGTGAACATGACTTTCATGCCTTATTCCAATCCGGTTCTCTATAATCAGACTTACGTTGGAACTGGCGAGGCCACTGCGATCCGTTTGCACAATGGAGCGGGTGTTCGCTTGCACAACAGCCTATTCGTGAACTTTGGTCTTGGAATAGATTTTGAAGATGAAGATCCTTGCGATGCATGGGAGTTGCTTTTGTTCGGAGAGACCAACATCGAGAACAATCGCTTCTGGCAAATCGGAGATGACTCAGCCATTTCCGAATTGATTCTCTATGATGATGGCTATGTATTCAATGGCCAAGAAGAGGTAGAAGCACATTTTTTGGAGAACAACAATTTTGCGGCTGATCCGGGCATGGACTTCGTATTTGCATCAGATCTCGGCCATGTCACTGATCCTGTAAACCTCACACCCGACTCTGCTGCAATGAATGTGGAGTCGGCATTCCTGCCCAATGACTCGTGGTTTGAATCAGCAGATTATGTCGGCGCTTTTCCGCCGTCTGGGGGCAATTGGTTGACATGCTGGACGTATGCCGAGCAACTCGGCTTGTTTGGCGCTTGGAACAATGAACAAGGCAACGACGGAGCAGAGGTTCTTGGGTGCACCTATTTGTTTGCATGCAATTTCAGTCCGGAGGCGACTTTAGATGATGGCTCCTGTGAAATTGAGTCATGTGCTGGGTGCACTTGGTCCAGTGCAGAAAACTACGAACCAGATGCCTTGTTTGACGATGGTTCGTGCATCGGAAATGAAGTGTTATCGTGCCCTGCTGATATCAATCAAGATGGAGGGGTGAACATCGGTGACCTTCTTATTTTTCTAGGAGCATTTGGGGAGGATTGCTCTGATTGACTTTACAATTGTTGATGTGAATGCATAAGTTTCATCATTCGTTTGATTCAATTGAGCATCAAGATTATTGAGAGAAGTTGGTCGGTGTTGATTGTGTGATTAATTTTACCCTAATCCACAAAAGATAAAAAAATGAAACTTCAAGGTCTTCTTCCTTTGTTACTGTGCGTTGCCGTATCTGGCATTGCTCAAATTAGATCCAACGGACAAGGTTCTGATGTAGAATCATTAAGCGGTATCGCCGTCAATAAGTGGAGTCACTTGTTGGGGCAAACAGCGTCTTTTTGCGAGTGTGAAGATTTTGCAACGGGAGCAAATCAAGATTGGCCACACGTTGTTACGGCCTGCTTATTGAATGATGGAAACATGGGAGAGCCTCAAACCTTTGAAATCATTGTCACAACTCTTCCTGAAGAAGGTGCTACTTATCGCGTAGCCAAGACAGTGGCCAATGGAAATTGGGATGTGTCCAATCCGACTCCTCTAGAATTGGGTGTCAATGTGAAAACGGTTTCAGGAGTCTCGTTTGCACGAGCTGTTAAATTCCAATTTTCTGATTGTACCATCGAATACAGCGTATTCACTGTCAACGATGAGGGCATTTGCGGAAGCGTTCCCCTTGTCTTAGGATGCATGGACGAAAATGCATGCAATTTCAATGCAGAAGCCACGGAAGATGACGAGAGTTGTATTTCTGTTGGGGACGATTGTGATGATGGTGACGAGTTGACTTCTGGCGATACTATTGATGAGAACTGCGAATGCGTGGGCCAAGGTGACCCCGCTGGTTTTGACGATTTGGATTTAAAATTTCAAATGGGGCCAAACCCAGCCAGTCAATATATTTCAATCACGGCACCGACTGCGATCGAAAGAGCGATAGTCTTGAATTCAGCAGGCGTTGAAGTATTGCAGAAAAGGTCTTTGAGCTCCTCTGTAGAACTCAACTTGCTCGGGATTCCCGATGGCATATACTTGGTCAAATGCTACATCGGTAAAGAGTGGATGACGCGAAGAATTGTCGTGTCAAGACGTGGATGATTGACCTTTCAAACCTTTGAAAAGCGTCGTGTTGCAATCGAAATTCGAGTGGTTAGCGCTTTTCTATGCGTTCATGATTCTGATCAGTTGCAATGATCATAAGCAGCCAGTTGACATCAATGAAATTCACGGTTCGGATCGATTCAACGTGCTGCTGATTGTAGCCGATGACTTGAATTGCGATATCGGGCCGTATCGAGATGACGGAGCACTTACGCCAAATTTGGATAGGTTGGCAGCGATCAGTACGGTGTTTGAAAATGCGCACGTTCAGTATCCACATTGTGGTCCATCGCGGGCATCTTTCATGACGGGGTTGTATCCGAGTCAAACAAAAATCACTCGAAACAATGTTTTCATTCGAAGCGCGATCCCTGATGTCGTAACGCTGGGTCAGCGCTTTAGGCAACAAGGCTACGAGTCGATTCGAATTGGGAAAATCTTTCATTATGATAATCCAGGTGCCATCGGTACATCAGGTACAGATGACAATGATTCATGGGACAGAACATTCAATCCCTATGGCCGGGATAAGATTGAAGAGTTCAAAATCAACACATTGAAACCTAGGAAATACGGAGGTGTTTTGAGTTGGTTGGCCGCTGAAGGAGTTGATGAAGAGCAGACGGATGGAATAGGTGCCACTTCAGCAATAGCACAATTAGACAGGCTTTCGAGCGAAGACAATAATTTTTTTCTGGCCGTTGGTTTTTTTCGCCCGCACACGCCATTTGTTGCACCAGAGTCATATTTTGATTGGTACGATCAGAACTCAATTGGAATCCCTGATCCTTCTGATCAATCCCTGCGAACGATTCCAACTCAAGCAGCAAAGTCATTGCGCACAATGCAGAATGCCTCTTTGAGGGATGACCAAACGGCCCGCGAAATCAAAGAAGCGTACTACTCGACCATTTCGTTTGTAGATGCGCAGGTAGGTCGCGTTTTAGATAAACTTGAGGCGACCGGTTTGCATCAAAACACCATTGTTGTTTTCATTTCAGATCATGGCTATCATTTGGGTGAGCACGGACACTGGCAAAAGCAGACGCTATTTGAAAATGCCACGAGGATTCCAATGATGATCTCCATTCCCGGAACAGAAGGGGTCCGCCGATCCGATTCCCCAGTCGAGCTGTTAGATCTGTACCCGACCCTGATGGACTACACCGATATTGAAAGGCCTCGTCACATTGTGGGGCGCAGCTTGCGGCCGATCATTTCAGGACAGAAAGCCTCGGTTAGAGATGGTGCCATCACACAGTATCGTCAGGGGATTTCACTTCGCACCAGTCGCTATCGAATCACCAAATGGGGGGAAGATATAGGCACTGATTTCGAACTCTATGACCATCGCACTGATTCACAGGAGCTTCATAACCTTGCCCGCGATTCTTCGCATTCTATGTTGCTAGACAGCTTAAGAGCTGTTTTGGAGTTACGCGCCATTGAACTGGGGCAAAAACCTGAAGGCTTGGGAAGACAATTCGAAGATATTCGTCCCATGATTCGTGCTCCTAACATCACACGAGGAGACTCTATTGATGCAGAAGGTCATGTTACTTATTCAAAGCCAGCACGATGAATCGCTCCATCCCCGTAAAGAATCGTTTAAGCCTGTGGCTAAGATGTTATCTTATCATCATCTCATTCGCCGCTGTTTCATGTGATTCCGAGACCAATCCAAATTCGGATTCTACGGCTACACCAGCGCACCCAAATTTCGTATTTGTTCTCGCAGATGATCAAGGTTGGAATGGTACTTCAGTGCAAATGATGGATGCTGAGCCATTGTCTAAGAGCGATTACATGGAAACGCCAAACCTCGAGCGGCTGGCGCGCCAGGGCGCACGTTTTTCCCATGCCTATTCTGCTGCTCCAGTATGTGCTCCTTCCCGCTACGGTATACAATTTGGAAAAACACCTGCTCGCCTCTCACTTATTCGGGTTGGGATGAATTCTGACCACATTGACCATGCGAAATACGTTAGCATTCCAAAGGCCTTGAAGGGCCTTGATTCAAACTATGTTGCTGGTCATTTTGGTAAATGGGGAATTGGATCCAACCCGGACGTTTTGGGATACGATGTCAGCGATGGTCCCACTCAAAACAGGGAAGGCGGGTTTAAAAATGATAAGAGCCAATGGGATCCGAAATCCAAAAATGATCCAAAGCATATTTTTGACTTGACAAATCGAGCAATTGCATTCATGTCAGAAAATGCAAACCGTCCTTTTTACCTGCAGATTTCTCATTACGCTGTGCACGCTGATATTGAGGCTCAACCAGCAACACTTGAAAAGTACAATTCCAAGCAACCGGGTTTAAGGCAAAAGAATCCGGGATTTGCCGCAATGACAGAAGACTTGGATCAAGGTTTTGGTAAATTACTGGATGCAATCGATAGTCTGGAGCTCGCTGAGAACACCTATGTCATCTATATGTCTGACAATGGTTCTGTTCCCAATATCCCGGGTGCTAAGAAATATGACGAAAGCTACAATTATCCACTGAGTCGAGGAAAGTGGGATGCGATGGAAGGAGGCATTCGAGTTCCCCTTGTCATTCGAGGTCCTGGTATTGCCCCGGGAATGGAGTCAAAGGTTCCGGTATCGGGAACGGATATCCTCCCAACTATTGTTGACCTCGCAGGCCGTGGAACGCTTGATTTTGAGGCCATCGACGGAGGTAGTTTTAGCCAGGTGCTTTTGAACAATCAATTGGGTGCCATTGAAAGACCTGTTTCCGGTTTGTTTTTCCATGTCCCGTATCGCAATGGTATTGCTCTTAAAAGGCCGCATTCTGCGCTTCGAATAGGAGATTTCAAGCTCCTTAAGTTTCAGGATAACGATGAGTCACTTTTGTTTGATCTTGCTGCTGATATCGGCGAGAACCGCGATGTCTCGAAAGAAAACCCTGATAAGTCGGCCGAGATGTTGACTGTTTTAGAAGATTACCTCAAAGAGGTTCACGCCCCGAAATGGGAAGAAGGCATAACATGGAAGAAAAAACCATTGGCGGAAATCAATTCCCAATATTAATAGCTGCCATGCAGTTGCCTCCATTGGCCTTGAATACAAGCCTTTTTCTTCTGCTTGTATTGTTCGGCTGTGGATCCAATTCAGAGGGACTAACCCCCGAGCAGTTATCCGTATCAATTTTGCAGGAGATTGCCACATTGCCGATTCGCGATTCATCCGGAGCTTCAGACTCATTGGAGCCGATGATTCTGATTCCAAAAGGCAATTTCATGATGGGGGCGACCGAATTGGATTTTGCTTTATCGCGAGAACTTCCGACTCATGAAGTGTTTGTGGATTCCTTTTTTATGGATGTGCATGAGGTTACCAATGAAGCTTTTCAACGATTTGTTGAGGAGACGGGTTATGTTACACATGCGGAAAGACCAATCGATTGGAGTGTGTTGAAATTGCAATTGCCTGAAGGCACTTCAAAACCGCCGGATAGTCTACTAGCACCGGGGTCGATGGTTTTTCAAGGAAATACGGAAGTGTTTAGCATGTCGGACCACTCCCAATGGTGGGACTGGGTGAACGGCGCCTGTTGGAGGCATCCATTGGGCCCCGGAAGTTCAGTGAAAGGACTGGAGAAGCATCCTGTTGTCCACATCTCATATTTTGATGCTTGTGCCTTTGCCCACTGGTCTGGGAAACGTTTACCTACTGAAGCAGAATGGGAGTGGGCCGCACGTGGAGGATTGGCAGGACAAATGTATCCATGGGGCAATGCGCCCATCGACGAAGGTGGGGCAAAGTGCAATTATTGGACGGGCACTTTTCCCACGTTTAATTCGGCCACAGATGGACATGCCGCTACGGCTCCGGTGCTTGAGTTTGAACCGAATGGATATGGATTGCATGACATGGCGGGCAATGTTTGGGAGATTTGTGCGGACTGGTATGATGAGAAGTATTATCAAACAGCCTCAGACAGTGTTGTCTGGAAGAATCCAACGGGACCTGAAACATGGGCTTATGCATTGGAACCGAATGATCCGAAACGGGTGATGCGAGGCGGTTCGTTTTTGTGCAATGCGAGCTATTGTGCCAGCTATCGCGTCTCAGCCAGAATGCCATTTTCTCAAGAGACAGGGATGAGTCACATTGGATTTCGATGTGCACGCGACAAGTGAAGCACTTGTAACAAAATTTTTTCTCGAATTGTTGGTCAGAACGAGGCTTGGAATATCTTCGTGAGATCTTAATTAATGTACTAATTTCCAGGCTTTTGTTAAGTCGTTCAACTGTCTTGTTCTTTTGTGCTTTTCCCGCTCTAATGTTGGGTCAAGTGGACGATTCTATTGATTTGTCTGATGCATTCACAAGCAGTTTACGCCACAGCAAGCCCGCTGAAAGTCAGGTGACCTATTCGGGGTTTTATCGGTTCCTTGGATTTGTAAGGGCCCAGAACGAGGTGTTTCCAAATAACAGCGGCAAAACGACAGTCATTTCGGTTGGAGACTTCTTCCGAGAACCTATGCTGAAGTTGCGTTTGAATGGTCTTACCCAAGAACGAATTTCATGGGGAGTTGATTTCATGGTCAATAGCATTTACAAGGGGCCTGCAGCAGAAAGGATGTTGCCCTTGGATCTTGAATTGGGCTTGAACTTTAGAAGTACATTCAAGACTTCACATGGTTTATTTACGGTACGTTCTGGAGGTGTTTCATGGTACCGGCAGAGCCGTTTAACGGTTTGGGGCAATCAGACTTTCAATCGGAGCAGTATCTACCACAGACGTCCGCAGACCCCTATGGGCCGATATTCTTCAGATCGGTATGCACAATTTTATGAAAAGGGGCTCATTGAGCAAGGCGAGCGATACGGCAGCAGAGCTTTCCAAGGATTGTTTTTGAGCGCTCAAAAGTTGCCTTTGGGTTTTTCGGCGAAAGGCGTGATTGGAAAGAGCAATTTCAACCGCTCCTTTCCTCCAACGAATGATAATTTTACAGGTTGTTTTCAAATTGGTAAAAAGGTGTTCGGGAATGGCAGGATAGCCTATAATTTCCTAAAATCTTCTGGAGACATCGATTCGGTGAGCGTGTTGAATCGGAAATATTCGATTCACAGTTTAGAGTTTCGCAGGAAATGGGATTCGTTTTCCATTGAATTTGAAGGGGGGCTAGGTGAGTATGAATCGCCTGATTTCGATCTCGGCATGGGAGAGGCAATCACCTTGAAGTTGAAAACCTCAACCAGGTGGCCACTCATCCTTCAGGCCTATCGCATTTCTCCACAGTTCGTGAATGTCACGGGAAACATGTTGAATACATCGGTGATGGAAGTTTTTCCAGATGTTGCAGGAGTCGGAGCGACCATCCGGTCGCCATACAAAAGTCCAATGGTCGGCATGGGCTTTCCGACCAACAATAGACAGGGAATTTCTATGTACGCTGACCTTGATTTGGGAAAACTGAAAATCAATGGGGGGATTGGCATTTATACAGAAATTGACACGTCTTCTTCTGATCTTTCATACATCCATAATGTAAACGGCGAAACCATCTCCCGCATGTATATTTTCCAGCAGGCGTGGGGCCCATACAACGCACTGAATACGACCTATCGCAGAACTTTTGAAGAGGTATCCATTCAAACATCAAATGCCAATGGCATGGCGGACTTCAAAAAGTACTTCAACGCGGCTGAGGTGCAAATGAAGTACTCTGATGACTTGTTCGGTAAAAAGTACCACATCTTCACTTTGACTCGCATCAACGCGTGCAGAGATGATTTTAGATGGGTTCCTGAGCTCAATTTGAATAGCATTCTAACTCAAATGAGCCAGGAGATTGATTTTAGCCTGCAATTGACTAAAAATGTGATTGCGGTTGCGAGTTATGGTATTGAGCGCGTCATTGGCAATGACCAAACAGACCTTGGTGATTCATATGCGCCGAGTCCTACAAATGTTTTTTTCGATTGGATTGGGTATGAGAAGAGAGTTGAGAACAACTACGCTCGAAATCAACGGAACCGATTGTTTGGCCTCGGAATTGATTATCAAATCAGCTCAAATGTTGGCTTCTTTTTGAGGCACAACCTGTATCGATTTTATGATCCGAATTTCATCGAAAATCATCTTGAAGGAACTGAAACTATGCTTGAACTTAAAGTCACGTTTTAACCATGAATCAGGCACGATCATTTAACTCGTTCTCAGCATTCTTAGCATTCTTGTGTGTCATCGTTTGCTCCGAATCCTTCTCCCAAGAGGGAGATAAGGTTTGGTTTGATGGCAACGCACGTTCTCTATTCAATCGCGACGCGCTTGGTGAGTTTGGCGAAGAAGACTCACTGACGAAACGAAATGCAGCGGACGGATACAATTTGGTTGATTTGGGTGTCCATGTGAATCCATTGGAAGATTTTGAAATATTTGCCCAGTTGCGAGTGCGCAATACGTTTGGGGGTTTTTTTGGAGCAGGCACTGAAGTTTTGGTTCGCCAATTGCGCGCATCAGGTGTCATTGATAAGAGGGTTCGATTCAATATTGGTGACATTTATTTAAAGCAAACGCCATTTACATTGTGGAATTCAGACGAGGAACTGTCGAACATACAAGGGCCGTTTTCTCCTTACAGAGACATCCTTCAGTACGAGTCATTTTACCAAGATAACCGATGGCGCCTGCAGGGACTTCAATCTGATTTTTCGTTCAAATTTGATCGTTTTATTCGCTCCTTGGCTGTGGATGTCTTTGCGACAAGGCCACGTGGCTCCTTTGCCATTTCGAATGGCACGTATGAGAGTGATCGCTTGCTTTGCGGAGGGAGTTTGGTTTCTCAATTTTCCCCATCAATTGCACTTGAATTTAACTATGTCAATGTATTCGATATACCGGCGACGGGTACCACCCATGTTTCGTTAAGGAATCCGGTTTACCATTCAGCATTGGTGCGAAATCAATTGAACAAAGGAGTTCGTTCTGAACAACGTGTTGAAGCGGGTTATTCCAAGCGTCACTGGTTAATGGGATTGCCTGCACAAGAGAATGCAACTCCATCATATGCGTCGGAGGGTATGATGGTGTCGTTCACTCATTCGATGAAAACTGTTGATTCACTGTTTGCATTCCAAGTGGGTGCACGTTACGTTGACCCTTTGTTTCGAAGTGCGGCCGCACAAACGCGTCGGCTGGACTTCAGTGCACAAGCAGCCACTGCTATTTACCCTGTCTACTCAAATGATGCCATCTCACGGGAGCCTTCTGCGTTCGATTTAATGACGGATGTAGGACGTTACAACCAAGACATTTCAAGCACGCTAATGGCATTCAATCCGATGTATTCGAATGTTCTTCCTTTTGGCAAGGCGACCCCGAATAGGCGTGGATTATTTGCGGATGCATCCTACAATAGTCCCGACAACATCTTTTCTGTTTCGCTTGGAGTAGACGCATTACAAGAGGTCATTGGACAGGGGACAATTGAGCGGCGAAACTTCCAGAGAGCTTTGAGTAGGTTTGGTTTGAATGTCAATGAATTGACCGAATGGCAGAGAAATGTCGCATTGACCTGGTCGGGAACATTTGAAAACACAAGCAGACAAGGCTACGAGTATGAAGTTGTGTCGCTTTCTTCGATGCGATCTAACCTTGTTGTTGAAGCCGAGCTGATTCCACGTTTATTCATGCAAGGGTCTATCACAAGTATCAATTCAATTGGAAATGAGCAGATTCTTGAACGAACAGAATTTGGCGAAATTGACGGCTATGCGCCCATCAAATACGACCAATTGGATCGTATTTATTCTACAGGCCTTTCATACAAATGGAAAGATAACGTCTATGCCAACCTACAATACAATTGGTGGGGCGTGAACTATGCCAATGAAGCGTATACGGATTATGATTTTCGTCGTTTATTTTTCGTTTTATCTGTAGAATTATGAAGTTGATTTTAAAAACCATATCGATTGTCCTTTTTCTCGGGCTTTTGCACGCATGCAACAAGGAATCCTTTGAAGGGCCATCATTGACCAATTACTTTGGAACCTTTGAAGTGCTTGAACCTTTGAATATCTCCAATGACATGCCGGATTTTGCCAATGGCGAATTGGTCCGATTCCAAAGTAAATTCAACAAAGTAGTCGATTGGAAAATTACCATTACCGGTGAGACGACTGAGAGCATGAAGGAATTGACTGGTAGATCCATTGAAATTGATCCCGATTTGGTTTTTTGGACAGGTAGTACTGATGAGGTTCCCTTTTTTCAGGAGGAAGAGTGCTCCATTGAGTTGACGTTTGACAACGAAGAGGATACTTTGGTCGATGCATTGAGCATTGAAAGCACCAAACAATTTGAAGGCATCACAGTAGCGGATTTTGAAAACGGACTCCCAGAGGGAACCTTGTTGTTCAAACAGCTTGGTGGCGACATGACCTTCGAGATTGCCAATGACGACCCTGTTCAGGGCGATGCTTACTATAAGATGGGCGGAAGGGTTGGCTTTGATTGGGTGGTTGGGCAAATCGATATTCCGTTGGATATCTCCGATGTGGTAAGCTCTCCTGAAGACTTTTTCTTGAACTTAGGCATATTATCGGGTGATGCAAACGGCGAGTTTGCAACAAATCAATTTGTGAAAATTTTGATTTCAGAGTCAGATACTCCATTCAACGACAACACTTCCAACAATGCAGCGGATGTATTCGAAAATGACATGGAGGTCTACCAGTATAAGTTTCAGCCCGTTGATTGGGTAGGTTGGAATTACGTGAATGTAAGCTATGATATGTTTGAGGAGAAGAATGCCTCCAATCAGGAAGTGATTTATGATCGTGATCCGAACAACATTACAGCAATTCGGATTCAATGCCAATGCTGTCCATGGAACAGTTCTGTTGCTTGCCCTGAAAATGAATCATTCGAAGCGCGAACAGACGTTGATTTTGTTGTTTTCACAGAAGGGACGCCCTTATTGGACCAATGATGAAGCTAAACTTTTTTGCGGGTTTTGCGCTTTTTTGCCTCGCTTCATGCAGTTTTTTGCAACCCGTTTCCTTGTATGAAGAGGTTGCAGAGGAAGATGCGTTTGCAGATTTTCCATTCAAGGAAATCTTTACCGATTCACAATCTAGTGGAGTCAACGGATTGAAAAAACAAATTTGCAAGACCATTGAATTTCCAAAGGAGGGAAGCAATGTCGGGGAGGATCACATCCATCTCAAATGGAACAAAACGGCAGATTGCAGGTACGTTGGTATGGGGTTTGCTTGGGGCAATTATCAAGGCAAGGACCTCACATCAATTGTAGACATTGCTGCCATCGAATTCATAATCCGAATGGAGCAGGGTTCATCGACCAAGCTCCCTTTGTTTTTCAGCATAAATGATTATGGCAACAAGGCATGTAGATCAAAGATAAATTACCTGGACATTGAAGGGGGAGTCATTGACACCAATTGGACGCGGGTACGTATTCCACTTCAAACATTCAATTACGAGCAGAAAGGGGTGAATCTGGCGAATATCAAAGATTTCCGAATTGAGTTGCAACAATCAGGAAACGTTCATATCGATGCGATTCGAATTGTTCGACACGACCATGCATATCCTTCCTCACCTGGACGAAATTCCTCAGAATATGTGGGTTTGCTTCCAATGAAAATAGGTGTTGGACAAACCCATTGGTGGGGAATCAATCCAGCCTACTCTGAAGCGTTTCGTTTTATCCCAGGCGGGCTTTCATCCATAGAAAGTAATGCATCTACATTCCAAGAGGCTGTTCAAGTGGATTATTTGAAAGTAAAAGGAAATGTATGGAATGATTTCGGGTTTGCTTTTCACCAATGGGACCGGGTTAATTTGTCTGAGATCTATCGAACAATGGCATTGCATTTCGAAATAAAGTCAACGGCAATCCCAAAGCTTCGAGTGTCACTTGTTTCTTACACTGGGCCTCAGCGTTCAATCCAGACGATGCTGAGACCTGAGCATGTAAGGCCTCTTGATGGCGGTTATAGCGAGGTGTACATTCCAATCAAAGGATTCAAGAATTATGAAAAAGTAAATTGGTCAGCGATGCAAGAAGTTCGGATGAAAGTATTGCAGAATGCTCAGTTCGAAATCGGGAATTTCGAGTTGATTGAATTTCGTGGAAATCCAGAAAAACCGACGCAATGGAAAGGAATTTGACATTTGTAACAATGTCTTTGTTGCAAATCGCTTTGTTTGCGAGTCCTTCAGCAAACGCGCAACCTGTAAAAGTAGAAATCATTCAAAACGAAACAGGTTATGAATTGCATCGCGCTGGCGAGCCATACTACATAAAGGGCGCAGGAGCAAAGGAGCATTTTGGACTATTGGAAGAGTCCGGAGCCAATTCCATTCGCCTCTGGAGCACGAGCAAAGCCGCATTGCTGGATTCTGCTTTGGCTCATGGTATGACGGTTTGTCTAGGTTTAAATATTCGACCCGAAAGAACGGGGATGAACTACAATGATGAATACGCTGTTCGAGGTCAAATTGAACAGCTCAAGCAAGAAGTTTTGAAATTTAAGGACCATCCTGCGGTTCTTCTCTGGGGAATCGGCAATGAAGTCGATTTAAAATATTCCAATTTTAAGGTTTGGGCGACCGTTGAGGAGTTGGCGCGATTCATCAAGGAAGTTGACCCAAATCACCCAACGATGACGGTGATTGCTGGATTGAATGCTTCCAAGGCCTTCATGATCAATAAGCACTGTCCCAGTATTGATGTGTTAGGCGTCAATGCATATGGCTCCATTGAAAGAACTCCCATCAACATTCGAAAATACAATTGGGATAAACCCTACATCGTCTCTGAATGGGGCGTTAATGGACCATTCGAGGCTAAAACCACAGCGTGGAAGGCGAAGAAGGAACCGCCCAACGGTGTCAAAGCAGCGCAGCGATTGAGGAGGTACAAGGAGTTGATTGATGATGATCAGGAAAGGTGTCTTGGTAGTTATTGTTTTTTGTGGGGCCAGAAACAAGAGTCCACCGCCACGTGGCATGGCATGTTTGTTGGTAAAGGCTGCCCAACAGATGCAGTAGACGTTATGCACCATTGTTGGACTGGAAATTGGCCAGAAAATCGCGCTGCATCAGTCATGAGCATGGAACTGAATGATGTAAAGTGGAATTTGGACCATGTCCTTTCAGGAGGATCTTTGACTGCTTTGTCTGTTGATTATCAGAGCTACAAGAACAAGAACGTGACCGTTGAATTGAAATTGTACCCTGAAAGTCAAACCAAGAAGATGGGTGGGGATCAACAGAAATCTTTGGAAGAAATTCCTCTGGAGGTTGTTTCCCAAGAATTGAATGAATTTACCTTTATTGCACCGAAAGAAAAAGGAGCGTACCGCGTTTTTGCGTACACACGGACAGAGCATGGAAGGTGTTCAGTCGCCAACATTCCATTTCTGGTCGAATAATTTCTCCAATTGAATCATGATGAAACGTTTTTTCTTCCATTGTTTTGTTGCTCTAATGGCCTGCTCGTGCGCCACAGAAAGCCCTGAAAAGCAGGCAGCGTCAAAACCACTTAACGTGGTTTACATTATGGCTGATGATCTCGCATATCAGGCAATCAGTGCTTACGGATCTGAGATAAGCAAGCTAGCTCCAACCCCCAATATCGATCGCATTGCTAAAAATGGTGCGAGGATGGATGCGGTGTATTGCACCAATTCCATTTGTGGACCGAGCCGTGCATCGATACTTACGGGTAAGTTTTCTCATGACAATGGTTTTTATAAGAATGTGGACGGCGGAGATTTCAATGGTGAGCAAGTAACCTTTCCCAAGATTTTTCAGGCGAATGGATATGAGACTGCGGTGATAGGAAAGTGGCACTTGGGTACGACTCCAACAGGCTTTGATTATTCCAAGGTGTTGACCAATTGGGGCGGACAAGGAACCTATTTCAACCCTGAGTTTTGCATCAATGGCACCGACACGGTCACTGAATCGAAACGTCATTCGACGCAAGTAATCGAGGACGATTGCATTGACTGGCTCAGTTCACGTGATGGCGATAAGCCGTTTATGTTGTTGTATCAATTCAAGGCGCCTCACCGGGATTGGCGACCGGACTCCATGTACCATGATTTGTTCACAGATTTTGATTTCCCGTTGCCTTCATCGTTTGATGATGATTACGATGGGCGTATCGCTGCATCTGAGAACATGATGGAAATAGAAAATCACTTAAACCGTCGCGACATGAAGCAGGTGCCGCCTCCAGGCCTGAGTCGAAAGGATTCGTTGCGCTGGCTGTCATATGGAGACAAGGGACAATTTTGGACGCCGGATGATAGCCTACAAGGAGAAACTTTGAAGTATTGGAAGTTTCAAACTTACATCAAAGATTACTTGCGATGTGTAGCTGGTGTAGATCGGGCAATTGGACGTGTGCTGGATTATCTTGAAGAAACTGGGCTCAGTGAAAATACCCTCGTGGTGTACACATCAGATCAAGGTTTTTATTTGGGGGAGCATGGTTGGTTTGATAAGCGATGGATGTATGAAGAATCATTTAAGATGCCTTTTGTCATCAGTTGCCCTGGGGTGATAGAACCTGGCACGGTCTCTGATCAAATGGCCATGAATGTAGATTTCGCGCCAACACTTCTTGACTTTGCAGGCTTGCCGATTCCCGACCAAATGCAAGGTGAGAGTTTCAAAGGAGCTTTTAATGGAGTCAATGAAAAGCCGGTGCGAGAATCGGTTTACTACCACTATTACGAATATCCCATTTGGCACAAGGTTCAACCGCATTATGGCATTCGAACGAGCAAGTATAAGCTCATGCATTTTTATTACTCCATGGACGTTTGGGAATTATACGACCTGGAAGCCGATCCGAATGAGATGAACAACATTTATGCTGATGCGCCTAAGTCCGTTGTGAGTCGATTGAAGTCAGAATTGGACTCCATTCGAGAATTTTACCAAGATGATCAAACATTGGCAGAAATGAAACTCATGACAGACACTGTTATTACGCGGGTTTACAATGAACCGCTGAAGATGAATAAATGATATTTCGCACTTGCTTTTTTTGCATTCTGATGATTTGCACGGCGCATGTCAGTGCCTCAACGTATTATGTGAGTTCTTCAGAAGGCGATGATAGCAATGACGGACAATCACCTGCTTCCGCTTTTCAGTCGATTGGCCATGTAAACGGCATGAGCTTCGGGGCGGGCGACTCGATTCTCTTTCAATCTGGCGGCTACTGGGAAGGAATGTTTTGGATCCAAGGAACGGGTTCGGAAGATGACCCGATTTTCGTCGGAAAGTATGGAGGTGATCCGAAACCAGTCATCAACGGGTTTGGATATCAAGCGTGCCTTTTGATCTACAATGACAGTTACATCCATGTTCAAGACTTGGAGCTCTACAATGAAGCCTCTCATCTGGATTCACAAGGAGAGATTAAAAAACTCGATGGATTTGCAGGGGAATCGAACGATTGGGGGTCGGGCAAAAATGTCCGTTTTGGGATAAAAGTCGTCGCTGATTCCGAATCCATTGAAGGGTTTCGATTTTCGAATTTGTATGTTCATGATGTTTTTCCAACGCCGACTTCAGCGGAGAATGATCACAAGGGATATGGCATTAAGATTGAGACGCACTCGGATCTCGCCATTGATGCAGCGCATTTGGCTCATGACATCCATTTCAGTGATTTGACGGTCTCGCGAACTGGTCATTATGGCATTTGGATCAAGTCGCTCGGACTGAGTCAAAATGACTTGCTCAAGAATCAGTTCATAACAATGGAATCCTGCGATTTTGATAATACAGGAGGGGCGGGATTTGTCCCCAATAAGAGTGAATTTGTTTTGGTCGAGCACTGCACGTTCAATCATTCTGGTTCCAACGTTGATTCTCGAATGTGGAAGAGGGGAAGTGGGATGTGGCCGTTTGATTGCCGCAATGTTATCTCTCAACACAATCACTTCATGAATGCCCATGGTCCAATTGATTCATATGGCGCTCACATCGATTACGGGAATGAAAATGTCGTCTTCCAATACAACATAAGCTACAACAATGAGGGAGGGTTTGTTGAGATATTGGGTGACAACATCAATTGTGGCTATCGCTATAACATCAGCATCAATGACGGTTATCGCATTGACCTCAATGGTGTCCACAATGGCAGAACTTACAATGTGTCGAATTATTGCGGAGTGAATAACGGTGCATGCCCAAGCGTGGGCTCATTCATCTACAACAATACCATCTTCATAGGCGATACGATTCATCCTGAAATTCGAATCAAACCGAACATTGGAGAACTTCATTGTTACAATAACTTGCTCTTTTGCTCGCCGGATGGGGAAGCACTCTCCTGCATCGTCGATGTCGAAACCAACGACCTAAATTTTAGCCACAACCTTTATTTCGATTCCAATCGGATGAATTTGACAGATGCAATCGTGCCGAATGCAATTTTCACGAATCCGATGCTGACCGATCAGGATAATTTAGGCAGTGCAAACCCGTTGGGTTACCGCATCGGACTCAATAGTCCAGCATTTCAATCAGGTTTATTCCCATCTGATTTGTTAGCCCCGAACTCCTTTTTTGATCATGATTCTGTCGCTGGTTTTTTCGGCGATGGAATGGATTTTGTGTCACAGCCCTCCATTGGTGTTCATCAACCGTCGCTTGGTTTTTTTTACTGCGGCGATGATGTCTTGTGGGATCCTGTGAGTTCAAAATGCGTAGCTTGTTCTTGCGCTGGAGATTTCAATTTCGATGGTGCATTGAATATTTCAGATTTGCTTGTTTTCTTTTCTCTGTTCGGTACGGAATGATACCTGGAATTGTGGCACCAAAAATTCGCCTCATTACCCTTTGTTTGATTTTCTTCATATTCATTCGTATCTTCTCATTTCCATGTGTTTAAACTAAATTGAATCATGCGTTTTCCAATTACTTTAGCCATCTTCATCTGCACTTGTTTTGCATTGGAACTTGATGCTCAAACAGCGATTAACGACTGCAACGTTTTTGATGCAGGGCCCAATGAGACGTGGACACATGTTTTGACAGCTGTTACCATGGACGATCCGGATAGTGGAGAGCAGCAGGTGTTAGAAATCAATGTGTCATCATTGCCAGCGGAGGGTGCTAATTATCGGGTCGTTAAAACCGTAGCAAACGGAAATTGGTACCAAGGCGATCCTGTTCCGTTGTCCATAGGAATCAATACCATATCAGTTTCTGCCACTGCATTTCAGCGAACTGTGAAATTCCAATTCTCCGATGGAGCTGTTGAATTTGAAACTTTAATCCTCAATGATGAAGACATCAATACTTGCACAGCGAGTGAGGGGGGGACAGCAATAGCAGCATGTGCTTTTTTCGAGGTTGGTGTGAATGAGTCATGGCCTTTCGTTCTGACTGCCGCAACAGCGGACGACGCAAACAGCAACGAAGCACAGTCGCTAGAATTTGTCGTGTCCTTCTTACCTGAGAATGGCGCTGATTATCGAATTTTAAAAACGGTGGCAAATGGACAATGGAACTATGGTCCGGCGGTGGCACTTGAAATAGGTTTGAATTCAATCACTGTAACTGAAGTAAGCTTTGCCCGCGCTGTAAAGTTTCAGTTTTCGAGTGGCGATGTCGAATTCACGTCTGCTGTTCTCAATGATGAAGAACTTTCTTGCGGATCTGAACCTTGCGAAGACGCCAACGAAAATGGGGTCTGTGATGAGGAAGAAATAGACCCATCGTTTTATTGCGGCACAGGCACGGAATGGAATGACGTGGAAGGCAAATGTGTGGCTCTGCCCCAATGCACCGGTGACATTGATTTGGACGGCTCAGTTAACGTTTCTGATTTGCTGTTGTTCCTATCGGTATTTGGCAATGACTGCTAAATCTATTCGCACATCCACCGCTCAAGCCCGATTTTTTATTTCAATATCGAATCACGATTCAAATTGAATTGCTCCTGTTTCTTTGAGAGCAAAATTGATGACGAATGCCGAGATAAGGATAATCCGCTCGGAACTTAAATGACCTCAATCCCAATTCCAGGGACACTGAAGAAGTGCATTCGTAATGCATGGTCACCATCAAATGAGATGAGCCCAATTCGATGTCGGGATTTGTAAATATCCATCCTTGGAGTGCAGTGACCTGAATGCGATTGAAATCCCAACGAATGCCCCCAAGTGCGCCATATTGCAATCGATTCAAAGGCCTGCTATTCCCGGAAGTTCCTTCTGCGGCGCGAAGACTTTGATTGTATCCAAGGTCATTGGCCACGACCCATCGAGCAGACTGTGAACGTTTGAATTTGTGGTGCCCGAGAAGGTGCAAATTGAAAATAGGGTGAAGAGGCCCGCCGGGCAGTCCGACGTCACGAGCGCCACCGCGAACACTCATTTCCATTGCGAAGGGAATGCGGTTGTCTGGTTTATAATCCTTCAATTTTTGCTGTGGCAGATGACTGTTTTCTCTCCACTGTCGCTGTAGATCGATGCCCACGTTATTGACGCCAAGATTTGGCAAGGAAAGAGCCCCATTTGAAAAGTGCGTAAATCGCATCTTGATGAACCAAGCACTGCGCTCTCGATCAACAAGCAGCACGGACCATGCAGCCTGGAGTCCAGCATTCCAGCGTGTGCTGATAGCAACTGAAGATGGCGCTTCGACAACATCCCACGGACGTGAACTCCAACCGACTCCAATTCCCAATTCGCCATTGCTCCGCTTAGACGTTGGAAAACGGGTGATCCAGATGGCGCTGGCAATCGACCCGAGCGACTCTCCTCCCAAATCCGTCCAACCCAACTCAATCCCTTGCCAATGTGTCCCATTTGGCGTGCGTGTTTCCGTCCATCCCCCAAAAATATGTTTACCATATGCAATGGTCATGTGCTTGGAATGATCGGTGACCAAGTGTTGCATGAGGGCGCGATGAGGCAATACGTATCCACTGCCTATCCCCAATTCAAGACCAGCAGGAATGCGCAGCGCAACGTTTCTATGTGTTGCATTTTTAGCATTGGTTTGAGCTATAACATGGGAGCTAGTCACCAATGCCATTGCTGTCCATCCAATTCCTATGGCAATTGACCGATTCTTTAAGCCTAGCATAATGCTCCGAATTTAGTGCGCCTTACCTTCGTTGCATGCATACGATGGAAGAGAAATTGGCTGCTTTTGCGCGCTTGTTAAAAATCATGGAAGAATTGCGTGAAAAATGCCCTTGGGATCGAAAGCAAACGCTTGATTCGTTGCGTCACTTGACAATTGAAGAGACGTACGAGCTTTCTGAGGCCATTCTAGACAATGACCTTGAAGAAGTTCAAAAGGAAACAGGAGATTTGCTTTTGCACATGGTCTTTTACGCTCAAATAGCAAGTGAAATATCTGCGGATCAGGGCGGATGGGACATCGCAGATAGTTTAAATGGAATTTGTGACAAATTGGTAGATCGACATCCTCATATCTACGGTGATGTTGAGGCGAATGATGAGGAGACGGTCAAAGCCAATTGGGAGCAGCTGAAACTGAAGGAGGGAAAGAAATCTGTTTTAGAGGGTGTTCCCAATGGTTTGCCCAGCTTGGTCAAAGCCTACCGCATGCAAGACAAAGTTCGCGGTGTGGGCTTTGATTGGGACAATGAGCATCAAGTTTGGGATAAGGTGGAAGAAGAATTGGCTGAATTCAAAGCAGAGTTGGATGTGGACGCTGAGCGAGCAACGGATGAATTCGGCGATGTACTGTTTGCATTGGTCAATTTTGCACGCTTCAAAGACATCAATCCGGATGAAGCGCTTGAGCGCACCAACCGCCGTTTCCGAAAGCGTTTTCAATTCATGGAACATGCTATCAAACATGCTGGAGGGAAGTCCCTGTCGGAAATGACGTTAGCGGAAATGAATGTGCATTGGGAAGCAGCCAAGAAAGCACTCGCATCAGATGAGAAGAAGGCTTAATATGATGTCGTTATTTCGCTGTTTTGGAGTTGCAATTGGATTGATACTAATCATTTGCATGGTTGGTTGCACTGGTCCTGATGCTCCATGGTGTTTGATGCGAGCCGGTGATTGGTCAACAGATACCATGAAATGGGACGCCCCATCGGATGTTGAAATCACCTTCTACAATCATTTGGAAGTTGAATGTGAAATTCACGAGTCAGATCAGGTAGAATTGGTTTGGAGCGGACCTTCAAATTTGCTGGCCCACACCTCCGCAACATGGAGTGGAAATGAACTGGAAATTGATCACGAGGATCAATGTCAGTGGACGCGTGACTTGAGTCATGTTGTTCATGTTAAAGTCCATACTCCACAAATTGAGCAGGTGGAACTGAACGGGCAGGGGAGTTTCAAACTAAATTACTCCGACAGTTCGGAGCATTTGAAGGTTTATGCACGGGATTATGCCGGGACAATCGACCTTGAGCTTGTCTTGGATTCTGCAATAGTCAAATTGCAGAATGGTGCGGTGCAAGCCAATATCAGTGGCGAAGCCCAAACTTTTGAGGGCTATTCGTCGGGCCTCTCGAGCCTTAATGCTGCGGCATTTGTTGCAGATTATGCTTATATCCACCAGTCTGGCATTAGTAGCTTACGCTTTAAATCTCGCGCTTATGCTTACGTTCGGATCGATGCGCCTGGTGATGTTTATGGTGGGGTTGATCCACCCGTCGATTGGGAATTGAATCGAACGGGATCAGGACAGCTTCACTGGCAGCAGTGAAAGCCTTTAATGTTCTAACAAAGCAAGAACCTTTTCGTAAAAAGATTCGACCCACATCTCATATTGCATACCCGACGGATGCAGGCCATCTTTTGCTACGAGACCTTCGACTTCGGGCCACTGTTGGGAGATGTCTGTGATGTTGAAATGTTCCACATTGTATGATTCGGTAATCGCCTTGCACGTTGCATTGAAGATTTCAAGTTCTGCGCTGATCTGCGCCTGATCGGATGCTCCGAATGGAGTGCAACCGTAATCGGGAATGGAGACTGCAAAAACACGATCTGCTCGCCCATCGGCCGCTGCAATTGCGCGTTGTAATAAATCTTCATATTCCAATTCATATTGTTCCAGTGAAGTTCCTTGGTATTGGTTGTTGACGCCGATCAACAAGCTCACGAGGTCCCAGTCTTCTTCTTCATAACCTGAAGTAGATAGGGTTTGGCTCAAATTTGAAGTGGTCCAACCTGTGGTGGCTAGTATGGCGACATCCGCAAATGCCGCGCCAATCATGGCGGTTTCAAGTTGGATCTGAAGTTGATTGGGCCAACGCTCTTCGGGTGCGACGGATTCTCCAATGGTATAAGAATCTCCCAAAGCGAGGTAACGCCATGAAATCCCATTGAGGGGTGTCGCTGTCGATACAGATTCTCCAGAGTTCTGAGTGGCAGGATCTGGAGCCTTGCAACCGGCATAGCTGAGTGCGGTCAACGCACAAATCAAAAAGTTGTGCTGGTTTTTGGCATGCGCTTTAAGGCACATCTGAAGCAATTCATGCATCGCCGAAAGAAAAGGATGAATCAAAGGCCGTTGAGATTGTTGCATCTGACGTAAATTGGTTGCCTCAGCAAGTAAGCATGAAAAGAAATCTTTTTCAACCGGGGCTCGCGACTTTATTGTTGTTCGTATCCGGAATCGGAAGTGCCTCGGCACAACAAGCGTTGGAGGATGTGCCTTCGCAAATCAATGACAATAAATTTCGTCAATTGGGGCAGGAGTTGCCAACCCCCAATGTGTATCGAACCGCATCAGGCGCACCCGGTCATGAGTATTGGCAACAACAGGCCGATTACAACATTCAAGTCACCTTGGATGATGAGAATCAACGCATCGAGGGCGAAGAGCGCATCTTGTACACCAATAATAGCCCAGATGAACTGCGATACATCTGGATGCAGTTGGATCAAAATGTGCGCGCCATGAATAGCGACAGCTACAAAATCCGCGAATCAAATTTGAGCAATCGGGAGGGATTCGGAAGTGTTCTGGGTTTAGAGCCCACCTTTGATGGAGGATTCAAGATTCAGTATGTCGGGGATGAGACAGGGCGTCCATTGTCGTACACAATCAACAATACCATGATGCGCATTGACTTGCCAAAGCCTATCAAACCCGGAGGCAACTTTGTTTTCGATGTTGCTTGGAATTATAACATCAATGATCGAATGAAAGATGGAGGGCGGAGTGGTTATGAATACTTTGAAGAAGAGGACAATTACATCTATACCATTGCTCAATTCTTTCCGCGCATGGTTGTCTATGCAGACAACGAGGGATGGCAGAATAAACAGTTTTTAGGTAGCGGAGAGTTTACCTTGAACTTTGGCGATTATCATGTTGAAATCACAGTGCCCGAAGACCATGTTGTGGCCTCAACAGGGGTGCTGCAGAATGAGAAGTCAGTGCTCAGCTCAGCGCAGCGCAAGCGTTTTCAAAAAGCCAAGAGCACGTTTGATCAGCCGGTGATGATTGTCACGGAAGAAGAAGCAAGAGAAAATGAAAAAGATAAAGCGTCCGGCACAAAAACTTGGATTTTTGATGCCGAGAATGTGCGGGATTTTGGATGGGCTTCGAGCCGAAAGTTCATCTGGGATGCGATGGCTGTCAAGGTTGGAAGGACGAGTCCACTGGCCATGAGTTTTTATCCAAAAGAAGGCAACCCGTTGTGGGAGCAATATAGCACCAAGGCAGTGGCTCAGACCCTCAAAACATATTCGGACTTTACGATTGACTACCCATACCCGGTAGCGATTTCCGTTCACACCAAATGGATCGGAATGGAGTATCCAATGATTTGTTTCAACGGAGGTCGGCCAGAGGCTGATGGCACCTATACGGAACGCACCAAAATTGGTATGATTAGCGTCATCATTCATGAAGTGGGACATAATTTTTTTCCCATGATCATCAATTCTGATGAGCGTCAATGGACATGGATGGACGAAGGCTTAAACACGTTTGTGCAATACTTAACAGAAAAAGAGTTTGATCGAAACTATCCAACTCGAAGAGGCCGAGCGCGTGACATTCGCAATTACATGGGGGGCGACAAATCCCGCATAAGTCCAATCATGACCAATTCAGAATCCATTTATCAATTTGGAAACAATGCCTACGGCAAGCCAGCGACAGCTTTGAACATACTGCGTGAAACGGTAATGGGACGGGAATTGTTTGATTATGCGTTCAAGGAATATTCACGCAGATGGGCGTTCAAGCACCCTTCACCGGCGGATTTCTTTCGTACGATGGAAGATGCATCTGGCGTGGACCTTGATTGGTTTTGGCGCGGATGGTTTTACACTACGGATCACGTCGACATCGCGATGGATGAGGTGAACTGGTATCAAATCGACACCCAAGACCCTGAAGTAGAAGCGGCCTTCAACCGTGAACAGGATCAAACCGAACCGTCGGACATTTCCTTAATGCGTGACGAGGATTTCATTCCAAGGACTTACATCGAAGAAGATGTGTCACTGAATGATTTTTATACCACAACAGATCCATACATGGTTTTGGAGTTAGACAAAGTGGAGTATACCGAAGCCTTGGAGCGCCTTTCAGAAGAGGAGAAATCCCTTCTCGTAAGTGGCAAGAATTTTTATGAAATCACCTTTCGCAATGAAGGAGGCTTGATGATGCCTTTGATTCTGCAATTCGAATATGAGGACGCAAGCAAAGAAATTCGTCGCATCCCCGCTGAGATTTGGAAGATGAGTGAGCCGACGGTCACAAAAGTGTTTGTCACCGATGCTGTGGTCTCGAGAATTACGTTGGATCCGATGCTGGAGACCGCAGACGTTGACATGTCAGATAATTATTGGCCGGTGCGGCCGCGACCAACCCGATTTGAACTTTTCAAATCCGAGGGGAGCTCACGATGGGGAGCGTCCAATCGAGAAAACCCTATGCAACGCGCTCAACGTGATGCGAAGATGCAAGCAGAGGATAAGAACGACGATGCAGAGCTAGAGCCGTCTGATGAGGACTGATTGATTCAACGATTTTCAAGTGGCATTTTCGTTAGAGGTTTTGCTCTGCATAAAGCAATGCAATGGCCGTGCCCCCGAGAAGAAGACCAAGGGCATTCCGACGATTCAGTTCTTCTCGGAAGATGAACAATGAGAGGAAAGCACTGGCAATAATGATGCCCAGATTATTAATGGGCATGATTGCGCTTTTGTCGAGGTCGACTTTATCATAGGTTTCCAAAAGGAAATACAGTGAACCGAAGTTAATGATGCCCAAGAAAAGCCCACCAGCCCAGGTAAACTTCGAACTGTAGTTGCTGTCTTGAAGTTTCGGTTGTTTCGCCACAAGCCAGATGAATCCTGTGATGAAAGCGGTGGTAAGAGGGAGCGATGGGAACAGGTAGCGAAACGATATTTCACGCATGAACTCCGGGCCAGAAAAGGTCGCGAACATCAAGTCAATCATTCCGCTTCCGAAGAATATTGTCATTGGAATTAGCCAGTTCTTTTGATTTTTGGGCTGTTCCGGTTTCCAGGATGAGAGAACAATCGCCGGGATAGCGAGTCCAATGGCCATTATTTTCTTGAGTGTTACCGCGTCGTTGGGATCGAAGACGAGAAAGATGGCCACTGGGATGACCATGCTGAGTTTGGCCGAGATGGAAGTCACTGTGACGCCATTTTCTTGCGCACTGCGCGCAATCAATTGAAAGAGATAAATGAACAAACTCCCTGCTGCAAGTCCGATGGCGACCCATCGCCAATCCGAATGCCAGGCACGCGAGAACGTACTGCAACCTCCAGCAAGCCACCATCCAATGGTTCCTGCAACACCGTAATTGATTACGATGGCTTTTAAAGAATCAACGTTCCACGACTTGAATGCTTGAAATAACAAGAAAATCCCTGTGGACAGCACGATGCTTATGACGAGGTAAAAGAGTGGTGGCATGCTGGGCGGCTAAGGTAATTGTTCGTCACTCATTTCCCAGTCGGTGGTGAACACCCCACGACCAACGATCACTTCCTGCGGAACCAAAATTCGTTGCGTACGGCGGTGCGACGGCTGAGTCTGGCCAGATGGGGGCTTCGAGGCCTCTTTTGAGGTCTTGGGGAGCTGTCCAGACTTTTAATTCGTCCCAAACAGATTCTTGAAGAAAGTGTTTCAAGGTGCTTGAGCCACCTTCCACGAGTAAGCTGGATATTTCGTGCTGTTGCCATAGTCTTTCCATGAGCAATTGCAAGCCTTCTTCAGGGTTCCAGAAACACGTGTTCTCGGTTGCTAGACCTGTGCCGGTTGTAACGCGGATCGTTTGCTTTGAATCAGGACGCATGAGCAACGGATGAGACTTGGGTAAGCGTCCGTTGGGGTCAATGACGATTGGTTGAGGCGATTTGCCATTGCCATAACGAACGGTGAGCGCAGGTTCATCGACAAGGGCTGTTTCTACCCCGATCAGTATGCCCATTTCCTGAGAGCGCCATTGGTGGCTTAATGGCGCTGCATCAGGGCTTGTAATGGGACGTCCTCCACTGCCGTACGTCCGCTCAGCAGCTGCACGAGGATCCATGAATCCATCACGCGACTGAGCCCACTTGAGAACAACATAAGACCGCCGCATTGTTGCGTTGCAAAAGAAACGGCGGTTTTGCCAGCGAATTTGATCCATGAGACATCCGGATTCCACCAAAATCCCAGCATGTTTCAATCGATTTGAGCCTCCACCAATCACATCCGGATTTGAGTCCAAAACACCAATTACAAGTCGCTTGGGCTTAATGTCTTCAATCAGCGCAGTGCACGCGGGCGTTTTGCCGACGTGGTTGCAAGGTTCCAATGTGACGTACCAGGTGCTTTTGGACAGGAGTTGTAGATCTTCTCTCTGAACGGAGCGATGGGCGTTGACTTCAGCATGTGCCTCACCGAATCGTTCATGCCACCCTTCTCCAATTATTCGTCCATCTTCAGCGACGATGACACAGCCAACCATAGGGTTTGGAGCGACAAAGCCTTCGCCTAAGTATCCGATTTCTATCGCACGTTGCATGTGGGCGACATCGGATTTGGACCATGAGTTCATGCGTTACTGGCCTGAAGTGTATTTTTCAAAAGCATGGCAATGGTCATGGGACCAACACCGCCAGGCACAGGAGTTATGTGGCCGTCCCAGTCGCTGCCCAGTTGATCCATCGCAACGTCACCGGTAAGGCGAGAACCTGATTTCCGGGAGGCATCGGCGATGCGATTGATCCCGACATCGATCACGACCGCTCCGGGTTTGATCATGTCGGGTGTAACAAAATGCGTTTTACCGATTGCCGCAATTAAAATATCGGCTGAACGCGTGATCTCGGTGAGGTTCTGTGTTCGTGAATGACACATGGTTACAGTGCAATTTCCGGGATTGGAATTGCGACTGAGAAGCAGGGTCATCGGCGTTCCGACGATTGCACTTCGACCAAGGATAACAGCATGTTTGCCTTCGGTTTCAATGTGATATCGTTTCAGGAGTTCCACGATTCCAGATGGCGTTGCAGGAGCAAAGCAGGGTAGACCTAAACTCAACTTTCCAGCATTGACCGGATGGAATCCGTCCACGTCTTTGCTTGGATCAACGCATTCTAAGATGGCTTGCGCATCGATGTGATCGGGGAGGGGAAGTTGCACGATGAACCCATCAATGGCATTGTTCTCGTTTAGTTTGGTGACTTCCTCCTTGAGTTTGGCGTTGTTCGTGGTTTTGGGCAATTCAACAAGTGTGCTCTCAAATCCGACATATTCACACGCTTTGATTTTATGACCGACGTAGGCGCGGCTTGCAGGATTGTCACCAACGATGATGGCAGCGAGATGCGGCCTTTTATGGCCTTCTGCAACACGTTTGTTGACCTCAATCTTCAATTCGTCTTGGATCGCAATGGAAGTTTCTTTGCCGTTGATCAGTTGCATGATAGGCGCTTAGGATTATTTATTGAATGAGGATAGGTTGGCCATGCGACTTCGTTTTCCTCCTTTGCCCTTTGTCATGACGTGCATCATTTTTTTCATGTCTTGGAACTGCTTCAACAAGCGGTTAACCTGTGGCACGTCCGTCCCTGAACCCCGGGCGATGCGGTTCTTGCGGTTGGAGTCAATGATATCGGGTTTGGCGCGCTCTTTTGGCGTCATCGATTGGATGATGCATTCAACCTTTTTGAATGAGTTGTCGTCCAATTCAATTCCTTTGAGCGCTTTGGACATCCCCGGAATCATATTCATCAAATCTTTGACATTACCCATTTTTTTCAATTGCTGGATTTGACTTAAGAAATCTTCAAGATCAAATTTGTTCTTTCGAATTTTAGCCTCTAGGGCGGCGGCTTCCTTTTCCGAAATGACCTCCTGTGCCTTCTCAACCAAGGATACGACGTCACCCATCCCGAGAATGCGATCTGCCATCCGATTGGGATGGAAGGTGTCTAGCGCATCCATCTTCTCGCCAACTCCAACAAATTTGATGGGTTTGCCCACGACCGAATGGATTGCGAGCGCCGCTCCACCGCGCGTGTCGCCGTCTAACTTGGTGAGAACGACACCGGTAAAATCGAGGGCTTCGTTGAATGCTTTCGCAGTGCGCACGGCATCCTGTCCAGTCATGGCATCGACGGTGAAAAGAATTTCTGCAGGCTTTACAATGTCCCTTACTTGCATGATTTCGGCCATCATTTCTTCGTCAATGGCCAAACGTCCGGCCGTGTCGAATATAACGGCATTGAAACCGTTTGCTTTTGCATGGACAAGGGCATTTTCCGCAATTCCCGGCGCGTCTTTGCTTTCGGGCTCAGCATAAACTTCGACCCCAATGGATTCACCAAGAACTTTCAATTGGTCAACGGCTGCTGGACGATGCACATCGCAAGCTACAAGGAGTGGTTTTTTGCCGTGCTTTGTTTTCAGCAACTGCGCAATTTTGCCGGAATGGGTTGTTTTACCGGCACCTTGAAGCCCTGCCATAAGGATTGTAAAAGGATTGCCGATAGGTTTGAAATCAGCTGCTGCCGAGCCCATTAATTCAGTGAGCTCTTGATGCGTAATTTTAATCAGAAGTTGACTCGGTTTAATCGATGTCAACACTTTTTCACCTAGTGCTTTTTCTTTTACGCGTTGGGTAAAATTCTTGGCTGTTTTGAAGTCGACATCTGCATCTAAAAGCGCTTTCCTTACCTCCTTTAGAGTTTCCCCAACATTGACCTCGGTGATCTGGCCGTGCCCCTTCAAAACTTGGAAAGCACGATCAAATCGTTCTTGCAGATTCTCGAACATCTTTTTTTGACAAATTTAGGGTTTGCAACGCTGTTTTTGAACGTTATCGACACTTCGTTGAATGGGTGAATTTACTCGATTGAATTATTTTTCTTGTCGATGTGCTTGTTTCTAAGCTTCATATTTCGTAATTTTCGACAGCTTAACCTAGGAATAATGCAGACGAAATTCTACTTCCTGCTCGGATTGCTTGTCGGATTGACAAGCGTTTCCAGCACTTCAGTCGCTCAGACGGCTTGCTTCGGTTACGATTCAGGCGTCAACGCTGTGGATGGTTTTCAACTCCATGTTGAAACTTTCGCTACGTTCGACGGCACCGAGTCATCACCAGAAGTTGCCGCACTTGCCGGTTACACGACATACCGAATCTATTTGGAAACTCCTTCCGCTTCTGACTTTGTCAACAGCGTTCGCGGCGGTGGTGCAACTGGAGGCATGTCGGTGGAGATCACAACCAGTACTTCATTCTACATGAATGATTTTGGTGGCCTCACCGTAAATGACATAAACCCGGGCTTGTTTGGATTTTTTCCAGCCTTGGAATTTGATAGTTTCGTTACCATTGGTCTTAGTTCAGAGGCAGAAGGATCACAGTCATCGATTGTTTTGCAGGGTGAAGAGAACTGGGGGCCTAGCTTCTTAGCAGGAGGCAACTTGAGCATCAACGGTAACAATTCCATGGAGGGCGACGGTTGGTCTGTCCCGACAGGAGCGACCAATGGCTTTTCCGGTGATGACAACATGGTCATGCTTGCCCAACTCACAACGGACGGCACACTCAATGGCACAATGCATGTTGCATTTGTTCCTGACGGACAAGGCCCAGAAACTGTACAAATGTCGTTCAGCAGCGAAACTTGCGGTTGCATGGATCTGACTGCTGCGAACTACAATGCAACCGCCACACTTGATGATGGTACGTGCATTTATCCGGGTTGCACGGATGCTTCAGCTTGCAATTATGATTCAGGAGCTAATGAAGACGACGCGTCTTGCGACTACTGCTGTCTCACTGTTGTTTCTGATAACGACGCTTATGGCCTAGAATTGGATTTGTTTGATGCAAGTGGCATCCCTGGATTGCGCACGTACCGTTTGTACGTGACTACTGAGAATTCCACCGATGCTGTTTCGGCGGTTACTGGCCTGACAGATCAGACTCCTCTCGCGGTCAATACGACTACAGAATTTTTCCAATGGCAAGGTGGCGGTGGCGGTGTTACTCCAAATGCTTGGAACCCAATGTTTGGATCAATTCCTGGTTTTGAGCAAGGTGCATTCGATTCCTACGTTACCATTGGTCTGACTGAATCGGCCAATTTGGATGCTGGTGAGTATGCCGTGGAGGTCGTTGAAGACTTGGCGACTGGACCTAATGCAGATCCTTGGATTGCCGATTTTGAAGCGGGCGGAAACATTTCAACCAGCAATGCTGCTGGCGGAGGTTGGTTCATGTTCCCTGGTTACACAAATGCAATTGCTGGCGACGATAACCGTGTTTTGATTGGTCAGTTCACAACCGACGGTTTGATGAGCGGAGGAATGTTTGTTCAGATATTCCCAGAGGGCAATCAGAATGAGAGCATAGAATTTTATATGACCTTTTCTGCTCCAGCTTGCGCTTGTACAGATGAGACGGCATGTAACTATGACGAAGATGCCTTGTGGGATGATGGCTCATGCCAAGACGGTCCAGCCTACTGGGGTGAGAACATCAACTGTGATGGCGATTGCTTGAATGATGCAGACGGAGATTACGTCTGCGATGAAGATGAGATTCCTGGATGTTTAGATCCAACGGCTTGTAATTACGTTCCTGCTGGCACGGTTACAGACTTGATCCCTTGTGAATATCCTGAAGCAGCGTATACGTGTGGCGGAGAGTGCATAAATGATGTTGATAATGATGGTGTTTGCGATGAGAACGAACTCGGTGGTTGCACAGATTCGAGCGCATGTAACTATGATGAAACAGCTACAGAAGACAACGGAACTTGTACCTACCAAGAAACAATTACACTCGGCGAAGTACCTTCTTCGAGCATTGCAGAATGCAGTCTTTTTGCGGACGGTCCCAATGCAAATTGGCAATATGTGCTCACCGCTACTACAGCTGCTGACCCCAATAGCAACCAAGCGCAAACATTGGACTTGTCGATGCTGTCATTGCCGGAAGGTGGCACAACTTATCGTGTGGTAAAGACAACAGCAAACGGTAATTTCTTTTTTGGGCCTGCAATGGACCTGCAAGTTGGACAAAACTCTGTGACAGTTGCTGCTGTGTCTTTCGCACGAACAGTCAAGTTTCAGTTTTCCAACGGTGAAGGTGAATTTGATTCGATTGCGATCAATGGCGTTACTTTGAATGATTGCACTTCGGCTCCAGCGTCAATTAGTGCGTGTGGCGTTTTTGAAGATGGACCAAACAACAACTGGCAGTATGTTCTTGTTGCGACAACGGCAAATGATCCGAACAGCAACGCTGCACAGTCTTTCGAAATGAACGTGACTTCCCTTCCAAGTGAAGGAGTAAATTTCCGAGTGGCAAAGACCACTGCGAATGGTAGCTGGTACTTTAGCCCTGCTGAGCCGCTTTCTTTGGGTCTTAACTCGAAAACGGTAGGAGCAGTTTCATTCGCGCGATCTGTCAAATTCCAATTTCAATCCGGTGATGTCGAGTTCGATGCACTTTCCATTAATGGCGAAGATGTGAACACATGCGGAGGGTTGCAGGAAGCAATCGTCTACGACTGCGACAATGTGTGTTACAATGATGCGGACGGTGATGGAACTTGTGACGAGTTAGAGGTGCTTGGTTGCACTGATGCTTCTGCTTGCAATTATGACTCAGCGAATACCGAAGAGGATGGCTCTTGTGACTACTGCTGCGCTGCCGCAGCTTCAGTAGAAGGCTATAACATTGCCATCGAGGCGGTCCAAGAGACTGCAGACGGTATTCAATATCGTATGTACGTTGAGACCCCGAATGCAACGGATAAGTTGAGCGCGGTCGTTGGTGATGCAGAAAATCCATCATATGTACAAAGTACGCTACCCATGTTCCGATCAGGCTTGGATGTCGATATCACTGCGAATCTTATAAACCCTGCTGTTTTTGGATTCTTTCCAAGTTTGGAATGGGAGAGTTGGGTGACCATTGGCATTGATAACTATGACATTGATTCTGATGAGTCACCTGTATACCTCATTGAGTCAACGGATTGGGTAGACGATTTCAATGCTGGAAATGGTATTTCAATGAATGGTGAATTTGGCGACGGTTGGTTCGTTTTGCCAGACGTTAACAATGGCCTTTCGGGTGATGATCAGCGAGTTTTGGTTGGACAGTTTACAACCTTTGGTATCTTGAGCGGAGAGATTTTTGTTCAAATGTTCCCGGAAGGTGATTCTGAGAACGCGATTGCAGTGCACTTGCCATTTGGATTCGCTTCGGACGACACTGAAGCACCGGTCTTCTCTTTCGTCCCTGCTGACGTCTCCCAGAATTGTTCTGACGCGCTTCCAACAGAAATGGCCATTGCCGTTGATGCGGGGTGCTTCCCTGACGCAATCGTGGAGGTTTCCGATGAAATTACCGATGCAGAATGTGGTTACACATTGACTCGAACATTCACAGCAACTGATGCATTCGGAAATTCATCCACTGCAACGCAGTTGATTCAGTTGTTGGATACTGAGAATCCTGTCGCAGTGGCACAAGCTGATTTGACAGTTGAATGCTCTGATGACATTACACCAGGAGCTGGAATTGCTGAATTTCCAGTGAATTCTTACGACAATTGTGCGAGTGAATTCGATTTTAGCTACGTCGATGCGCCATACGCTCCGGCCAATGATCTCACTGGATCTACGGCTGACTTCTCCGTTGAGATGGGCTTCAATTTCGGTGGACCATTTGGTCAGTCGTTGATGCTTGAAGCAAATGAAGTAACGATTGGGCAAGGTTTTGAATTGACGTATGATGATCTAACATCAAATCCATCGGAGCACCGCGGAGCAATTGCGGTGGACATCGACGGATCTTCGATTAATTTAAGTGTTGCCGGTACAGGTGGATTCCCATTTAGCTATGATTACGCTCACGTCAATATTACCAATATTTCTTCGGCTGATATTGCAGGTGCTACAATCAACACCAATGGGATCGCCTTGGGAGCCGATGTTGTCATTTCAACAACCAACACAAGCATCAGCATTTCATGGATGGGCAATGCGGTCTATTCGGAAGGTGATGCGGCCA
>DCPZ01000042.1:44382-45945 GCA_002323795.1 Flavobacteriales bacterium UBA1531
ACGGATGACTGTGGCAACGCAGATTCCGCAATTCAGTACATTACCATTGTTGATACTGAAGGTCCGACCTTCACTTCAACTCCACAAAACTATGAGTTGTCTTGTACGGAAGCAGTTCCAACAGGTTCTTCTCTTGAAGTAACGGCTGAAGATTGCTCAGCAGTTAACATTGGTGATCCTATTGATGTTATCTCTGACGGTTCATGTGACGCGAATTACACAATACACCGAACTTGGACGGCAGAAGACGCCTGTGGAAACACTACTGAGTTTACTCAGACCATCATGGTTTTGGATCAAGAAGCTCCTGTATTTACCTCTTTCGGAGAAGATCTAACATATACTGCTGGAGATGAATTGGCTGGCGAAATAGTTGAGCCAACGGCTGAGGATGACTGCAGCGAAGTGACCATTTCGTTCAGCGACAGCCAAGACAATAGTGACATCGAGTTTACTGTGATCACACGAACGTGGACGGTTACAGATGCTTGTGGAAACTTTACGTCCCAAGACCAAATGATTACAGTCAATGAGGTACTCGGTTGCATGGATTCAATTGCATGCAATTACAATGAGGCTGCAACCTACGATGATGGAAGCTGTGATTGGTGCTCTTGTGGGGTAGGTGGAGAAGATGGATTTGCTCTCGATCTTGAACTCATTGAAACTCACGACGGAACAATTGATGGTTTAAGCGCTGGAATGAAAACCTATCGCTTGTACGTAACAACTCCTACACCCAATGATTTTGTGAGCTCTGTTTCGGGCGATGTTGATCACCCAGCAAATATTTCAACCAGTTCAAGCTTTTATCAGTCTGAGTATGGAGGGATTACGCCAGATAACATCAATCCATTATTCTTCGTAGTAGTTCCTTCGTTGAATTATGACAGTTGGTTGACCATTGGTATTGATGGCGTGGCTGTCTCAGGTGAGAGCGCTATATCAGTAGTTGAGGCACCACAGGACGATTGGACTTCAGTATTTAATGCAGGTGGAAATCTAGAATTGAATAGCTTTTGGGGCGGATCATGGTTTGCTTTGATTTCTGCAAGCAATGGCTTTGCCGGGGACGATCAGCGTGTCTTAGTCGCTCAGTTAACAACGGATGGCGATGTGAGTGGACAGTTGTATGTCCAGGTCTTCCCCGGGGGTGACCAATCTCAGGATACCTATTTGACATTGAGCTTCGGAGAAAATCCTTGTGGTTGCACAGATGAACTTGCCTGTAACTATGAGAGCGATGCGATTTATGATGACGGTTTTTGCCAATATCCTCAATTTGCATATGATTGCGACGGCGGTTGTGTCAGCGATTCAGATGCCGACGGAGTGTGTGATGAATTGGAGGTATTAGGATGTACAGTTGAAGGAAATTGCAACTACGATCCGGCTGCAACCGAATTGGACGAAAGCATGTGTGCTGTCTCTCCATTCTGCATAGGATGTAACGATGCAACGGCTTGTAACTTCAATCCAAATGTGAATCCTGAGCCAAACTTTAACGATGGATCTTGTACTTATCCAGAAGAAGGTTTTGATTGCAATGGTGAGTGCCTAGAT
>DCPZ01000066.1:0-2863 GCA_002323795.1 Flavobacteriales bacterium UBA1531
CAGATCACGACAGGCAGCGAACTCGCCGACGCGCTTCTAAATTCAAGTGGAATGGCTGGCATGCTCAATACCGTGTGGCTCATTCTGTGTGCAACTGTCTTTGGTTCAGTAATGCAAGCGACAGGAATGCTTCAACGCATCACTCAAGCCATTCTTGTCGGAGTGCAATCGGCGTTTGGATTGGTTGCACGGTCTGTAGGAACATGTTTGGCGTTCAATGTCTTGGCATCCGACCAGTACCTCGCGATCATAGTCCCAGGCAATATGTTGAAGGACGCTTATGAAAAACAAGGCCTGGCTCCTGAGAACCTCAGTCGCACATTGGAAGATTCGGGCACTGTAACAAGTGTACTAATTCCTTGGAACACCTGTGGTGTCGCGCAGAGCGGTATCCTTGGCATTTCGACATGGACCTATTTGCCTTATTGCATTTTCAACTGGGTGAGCCCCATCATGACGCTCATCATCGCGGCCTCTGGCTTTAAAATACGAACGTTGGTTGATGCTGAAAAGCCACTTGCTCGCGGTTAAAGCATTGAACTCATAACAGCTCCGTCTGTTGCTATCACATGGCACGAATGAAAAGCACCAAACAAGCTTCAGAGGAAGCGTATATCGAGGTGACAGGTGCAAGGGAGCATAACCTCAAAAACATTGACATTCGCATCCCACGCAACCAACTTGTGGTGATCACGGGGGTGAGTGGTAGTGGGAAATCAAGCTTGGCTTTCGACACCGTTTATGCCGAAGGTCAGCGGCGCTACTTAGAAACGTTTTCGGCCTATGCGAGGCAATTCTTAGGTGGACTCGAACGTCCAGCCGTAGATCAAATTACAGGATTGAGTCCTGTAATCAGCATCGAGCAAAAAACCATTTCAAAAAACCCCCGATCTACCGTCGGGACCATTACCGAAGTGCATGATTTTCTTCGTCTCGCCTTTGCCCGCGCATCTGATGCGTTCAGCCTCTCTACAGGCGAGCCGATGGTTCGGTTCACCGACGAAGAGATTGTTGAAAGAATTTTTAGCTCTTTGCACAATGGGCGGATTCTAATTCTCGCTCCGCTTGTGAAAGGTCGAAAAGGCCATTATCGCGAACTTTTCGAATCCGTCATGAAGCAAGGCTTCGTGCGCGCTCGTGTAGACGGAATATTGATCGAATTGGAATCGGGAATGAAACTCGATCGCTACAAAGTTCATGACATCGAAGTCGTCATCGACCGTTTAGAAGTTCGACTGGATGAAGAGCCAAGGCTTCTTCGATCTGTTAAGACCGCGCTCAACATGGGCAAAGGAACCATGGCCGTTTTGCGCCATGACTCAAATGATTACCGCCACTTCAGCCGCAATCTCATGTGTCCGACCACAGGTGAAGCATACCCAGATCCCGAACCCAACTTATTTTCTTTCAATTCTCCATACGGAGCCTGCAGTCGATGCAACGGCCTGGGAGAAATCGCTGAAACCGAAGTTGAGTTAATCATTCCTGACGATTCGATCAGCATTAAAAAAGGTGGGATTGCGCCTCTTGGCGATTTGAAAGGCAATCGGACCATGCGAATCATCGAGGCTTTGCTCGCAGCATCAGGAGACACATTAAAAACTGCCATTCGTGATCTTGATGATCGAGTGCTGAGTGAAATATTATACGGTTCTGATGGCTCCATCTACCTCCCGGGCAAGGCAGGTACCAAGGGAGTTCATGTTCAATGGGAAGGAGTGATCTCAACAATTGAAAATGCGGCGGATCGAAACAGTTCCATTCCGTTGCGCCGTTGGGCTCGAAAGTTCATGAAGAAAAAACCATGTCCAGCTTGCAACGGAACACGTCTCAAACCCGTGAGTCTTCAATTCAAATTGGACGGCAAGAACATCGCCGAGCTCGGGTCCATGGATTTAAATTCACTCGCTGGTTGGTTCCAAGGAATCGAAAAAAGGCTCAATCAAAAGCAGCTCATAATTCTGCGCGAGCCACTGAAAGAAATAAAAGCTCGTCTCGGATTTTTGGTAGACGTTGGACTGGATTACTTGGCACTCGATCGATCATCTCGGACACTCTCAGGAGGCGAAGCGCAACGGATTAGACTCGCCACTCAAATTGGAAGCAAACTGACGGAGGTATTGTACATCTTAGATGAACCGAGCATCGGATTGCATCAACGCGACAACGATCGTCTGATCAAAAGCCTCAAAGCTCTGCGGGATGCCGGCAATTCGATCATCGTCATCGAACACGATGAAGAAATGATGCTACAAGCAGATCATCTCATCGACATCGGTCCGGGAGCGGGCATTCATGGGGGCACGATTGTAGCGCAGGGAGATCCAAGCAAACACCTTTCATCTGAGAGCAATACCGCGCTATACCTTAACGGTGAACGCCAAATTGAAGTTCCCAAAAAGCGCAGGAAAGGACACCGCAAAAGCATTCGACTTACAGGTGCCAATGGGCACAACTTGAAAAATGTAACGGTCAAAATCCCACTCGGCACGTTCACTTGTGTGAGTGGCATTAGTGGAAGCGGCAAAAGCAGTCTGATCAATCAGACCTTGTACCCTGCACTGCATAACCACTACTACGAGGAAACCAAGGTGCCTCTGCCCTTTGGCAAAGTCTCGGGGCTCCATCATCTAGATAAAATCATTGGCATCAATCAAAGTCCAATCGGTAGAACTCCGCGATCTAACCCCGCGACGTATACCGGCGTATTCAATGAAATCAGATCCCTGTTCACCAAGTTACCTGAAGCAGCCATTCGGGGCTACAAACCCGGACGATTTAGCTTCAACGTGGTTGGCGGGCGATGCGAAGATTGCAAAGGTGCAGGAGTGCGCACCATTGAAATGAATTTTTTACCTGATGT
>DCPZ01000066.1:2979-22777 GCA_002323795.1 Flavobacteriales bacterium UBA1531
AAAGCCCAATAGGCAGGACTCCACGTTCTAATCCCGCGACCTACACCGGCGTATTCAATGAGATAAGATCGCTGTTCACGAAGCTGCCTGAAGCAGCCATTCGAGGCTACAAACCAGGACGATTCAGCTTCAACGTGTCTGGCGGGAGATGCGAAGATTGCAAGGGTGCAGGAGTACGTACGATTGAAATGAATTTTTTACCTGATGTGCATGTTACCTGTGAGACCTGCCAGGGCAAACGGTACAACAGAGAAACACTCGAAGTCAGGTACCGAGGGAAATCCATTGCAGATGTGCTTGAGATGACTGTCAACGAGGCCGTTTCATTTTTTGAATCCTTCCCCAAACTGAAGCGCATTACCAAAACATTGCAAGATGTAGGGCTCGGTTACATCACCCTAGGACAGCAATCCACTACGCTTTCAGGAGGCGAGGCTCAGCGAGTCAAGTTAGCAACTGAACTGGCACGTGTTGGCACGGGCAGCACGCTATACCTGTTGGATGAGCCGACCACAGGCCTGCATTTCCAGGACATTCAAATGCTCATCAATGTCCTGCAAAGGCTTGTTGATCAGGGCAACACCGTATTGGTCATCGAACACAATATGGACGTCATTAAAGTCGCAGATTACCTCATCGATCTTGGGCCTGAAGGTGGCGGCCGTGGCGGTGAAATTGTCGCCGCAGGAACACCTGAAGAGGTTGCAAAAAATGAATTCAGTGCCACTGCTCCTTTTTTAAAGCCTATTTTGCAGGCACAAACTAGATGAGATTCGGAAGATGAAGAAAGGACTGAAACAACGTGACTGGAATGAAATCAAGACCAATGACAGTTGGTCGATCTTTAAAATTATGGGGGAATTCGTCCAGGGATTTGAAACCCTGCAACGAATAGGGCCTTGCATCAGCATTTACGGGTCTGCACGAATGGCAGAAGATTCTGTCGTTTACAATCAGTCGAGGGAAGTGGCGCGGCAACTGAGCGAACGCGGCTACGGGGTCATCACAGGAGGCGGACCAGGTGTGATGGAAGCCGGAAACCGTGGAGCCCATGATGCAGGCGGAACATCTGTCGGATTGAACATTGAACTGCCCTTTGAGCAACACAACAATCCGTACATTGATCCCGACAAGAGCATTGATTTTGACTACTTTTTTGTTCGAAAAGTGATGTTCGTCAAGTACTCTCAAGGGTTTGTGGTTATGCCCGGTGGATTCGGCACACTCGATGAACTTTTCGAAGCATTGACATTGGTACAAACCTCCAAAGTTGAGCCCGTGCCTGTAATCCTTTTCGATTCCAAGTTTTGGTCTGGACTTGTCGACTGGATGAGAACGACTCTTTCGGATCAATACAAGACAATCAGCCCGGGTGACCCAGAACTGTTCCATGTAGTAGATACCGCGGAGGAAGTGGTAAAGGTCATTGACGACTTCTACTCCAAGTCGCTGCTTCGTCCAAATTTCTAGAAAGCGGTCACTGCTTTACAAAAGGAAGCGTATGGCGTTGCCCATTCTTGGAAAACTCCAACACGTACAAACCACTGGACCAGCCGGAGACATCAAGTGTTTGATTTTGAGTTAAACCCCATTGCCATTGGTGGAGCACGCGGCCTGTGCAATCCAGCGCTCGGCAATTCGTTCCCATTGGATTGATGTACCGCACCTGAATATTCAGTATGTCTTCAGCAGGGTTTGGATACAAACTCCAATTCGCCTCAGCAAGTGACTCATCAAGCGCCATTATGGGTTCAAAACCTATGGTAAAAACCCCGCTTTCAGGAAAATCTACCGTTGTTGACCAATACTCCCCTTCGTTTTGCAGAGGATAAAACACCGGTGTATTCATTACATTAAAGGCATCGCCATCGCCAACAATGAGGCCAATGGAGCCCGATGCAAACAATTCCGCAACACCAGCGTCGAAAATTCTAAAATCGACCGTTCCAAGATCTCCAAGTTCTTCAACCGCCCAAGTGCGATCCAAGCGTGCTGACTGAAAAGGATATGCCTCAACCACCTCCAAAGCGCCACCATCGTGACCCCAAAACATATATTCGGTGTCTTCCATTTGCCCTGGATTGCTTATCCGAACTGCTCCTGTACCCTGAGCATCATCGTGAAAATCCCATTCACTTTCACGTCCTATTCCAGCGACATCATGAGGATAGGTTGAGCGGAAATACATTTGCACATTGCCCATGCCCATCGAATAACGTGAACCAACATAGTTGGATACAATTTTGCGCTGTGACTCGAATAGTTTTCGGTTATAAATGAAATGTTCGGCAATCATCCCTTCTCCAAAACGATTGTCAAAATCCCAACCATAACGCACTTCAACCAGATCTGAATTGGAGCGGCTTCCAATGTTACTTCCAGGGAATGGCAACCTTGTTTCATTGATGATGGTGTAGAATTGTTGATCCCAATCTGACTGGTCATAAATCACACCGTAGAATTGCGGAACCGAGGCGTCGACAATCCACACAGGAGTGGCTTGCGCATAATTCCCCTCGTCATCAATCACCACTGATTGGTAAGAGCTTTGATCCTTCCAGGGATGCAAAATGAATCCATTTGACTGCCTTGAACTCGCGATCCACCCGTGGTCATTCCATGTGTTATCTGCACCTTGGACCACACTGAAGGCCGAGATGCTCCGCGACAATTCGACAGCAGGAGCAACAACGCAGTCGTTTTCTCCATCAAAAGCCACGGCAGGTTGGCCGTTGATTCCGTCAAGCACTTGGCTCGGGGCGGCGCCTGCATTGTCTTGGAATGCCGAAACCACATTACCAGAATTAACGTCGCGCCATTCCGCAATAGCACCACCACTGACTGGATTCCCCGTCGCATCCAGCAATCCGGCATCACCGCGCAGCCAAATGGCCAAGTCCATCTCATTGCCCACGCCACCTGGTCCAAAAGGTCCAAACGCCTCGGGCACAGGGTGATACGCCAATTGCAGTGTGTCTGAACCAATGTTTGGCAAACCGAAACCGCCCACTTCGTCAGCAGCTCCATCTGGCACACAAATGAAAATCGGCCCGTAATCCAATGGTTCGAGCGTAAGGAGATAGTCCACCCCATTCACATCCAAGGAAGAGACAATCGCATTTTCAACGAAAATATCCGCTACGGCGAGCCCCTGCATCTCTACATTCTGCAAATTCCTTCTGAAGCTAATTTCGATCTCAGTGGGCCCATAAACAGCCGTTTCACTCGCACCAGGACTGAGAAATGCGAGCGGTGGAAAACCGGTGCTTTGTCCATAAACATCTGTTTCCCACATTCCACGTCCATAGGTTCCTGCACGGAGGCGCTGAGGATCACTTGCTTCTGAACCAGGATAAAGCTCCAACTCCGTCACCCGAACAGATGCTGGTAATCCCTGCGAAAAGTTGGACCAAACTGAATCTGCAACATTCCAATGAAAGACGCCCATATCAGAGCCTGCATACAATCCGTCCGTTCCAGTGGTGTCGTAGACAATCGAATTGATCGGCAAGCCGCTTAGCTCGCCTTCGAGCTCCTCCCAATTCACGCCCAAATCCGATGATTTCCAAACCTTTTTGGCAAAGGAAATGAAGACTGTGCTGTCCTCACCAGAGACGGTTTCCACGGAAAGGACCGGGTTGGAGCTCAAAGGCAAATCGCTGCTGAGATCGACCCAAACGATGCTGTCCGAATCATCCAATGCATTATCGCATCGAAACAACTTTCGGTTGCTCTTTGCCACAAACAGCACATTTTCATTGCTGCGATGGCGATGCACCACTCGCATGGCATTGGTGTTTAAGCCTCCCAGTTCATCGCTGATTTTTTCCCAAACAATGCTATCGCGAACGGGGTGCTTCACATTGTTCGAACGCCAAATGTTAAGCAAGCCCACAAACATGGTCTCAGAGTCTTCTGGTGACACCGTAAAAGGCGTAGACCACGCTCCTCCCTCTGTGATTCCCAGCTCCCCATTTGCCACGATGGTTTGTGACTGAATGCCTGGACCTGTTCTGTAAATTCGACCATATTGAGAACTCGAAAAAAACCAATTGGGATCGTTAGGGTCGTAGATGCATTCGAAACCATCTCCTCCGCTGCCCCTAGACCACTGAATCCCATCAAATAAATAAGTTCCATTGTCCTGGTATCCATTCATTGCATTCGTACCTGCAAAAGGACTTTGTCCAATTTTATAAATTTCACCCGTGATGATGCCATGGCTGCGATCTTCCCATTGTTCATTGTTCGCATAGCGATATATGCCTCCGTCATTCGCTAGCCAAATTTCTTGGGTATGAGGATTGGCCGTCAAATCGTGTTGGTCAACGTGCAAGTAGCTATCCTGAATGTCCAGCCATGTAACTCCGGCATCATCGGACCGCTTCATGCGAATTCCCCCTGCATAAACACGGTCTACCACGACAGGATCTGCTTCTAGACAAAGGTCGTACCATGCCTGCCCTCCTTCGCCGTCGCCATTGGCACTCCAGCCCATGATGTTTGGGGCATCACTCATCTCCTCAAAATTTAAGCCCGAGTCGACGGATTTGTAGAAGGCACGATATTCGTAGGTACCAGTTGAGAGCACATAGACATATTCCGGGGCAGCCGGTGTCACTGCAATCACCATTCGAGTGCTCGGCTGAATCCCGTCGTTGATGTATTCCCAAGAATCGCCCGCGTCATTACTGCGCCAAAAACGACCACTTCCTGTGCAATAAATGATATTCGCATCGGTCGGATGCTGGACAATGTCTTTGTAGTTCTGTGTATTGAGGGACACTTGGTCCCATGACTGACCGCCATCGTTGGTCTTAAAGATTCCATTGCTTGTCGCAGCCACCACTTGGTTTTCGTTTTCTGGATGAACCAACAAATCTCCCACGACGTAGTCCGATATGCCATTGTTGGCGAATTCCCATGATTCTCCTCCGTCGGTAGATTTCATGATTCCCATACCAGGGCTGTCCGATGCATCGCGGTCACCAGTCCCTATGTATACGACAGACGAATTGGAAACGGAAAAGTCAATCGCGCTCACCCCCAACGTGGGGAAATCATCGGTGTTACAACTCCAAGACTCTCCTCCATCATACGATCGCCAGAGTCCGCCGGCTGGAGCACCCGCAAACATGACATCTGGGTCAGAAGGATGGAACGAAATCGCGTTCATACGTCCAATTCCACGGATGTTTTCACGTGTGGTGATGTCATCAAGAACGGGACCACAAACCTTCCAATCACCTTCAAGTGATCGACCATTCGACACAGATTCTACCCAGCGATTGTGCGCACGAGCGGCTGCATTCCCATCGAGAATTGATCCATCGGATGGATTGACGCGCCCATCTGAAAGATGCAGCCATCGTTCCACTTGCTTGTAGCCTGAACCCTTGGTTCTCGCCCGTCCCTCCCAACGCTCTTCAAACATCAAACGCAGCTGAGCAGGTGTTACATCTGCATCTTGCATGAGCACCGACCAATCTGGATCGTTGGCCGGATTATAAATTGGAGATTGGCCTGAAGCCAAAGCACAAAACGAAAAAACGAAACAGGAAAGTAGAAGAATCCTTGCCATAATTAATCATGTCATTGGGAGCACTAATTTAAAGAGTTAGCGACAACATGTCCGACATTTTCACACATACTGTGGACATCAAGGGTCAGTTTGTCAGTATTTCGCACACAAATGGCATTGGCGCAATGATTGCTTCAGAGGAACCAAAGACATTAAGACATGCAAAAAGGAAACATCAACGTTCAAACAGAGAACATCTTTCCAATCATTAAAAAGTTCCTCTACAGCGACCACGAAATCTTCCTGCGCGAATTGGTTTCAAATGCAGTAGACGCAACTCAAAAGCGAATCACTCTCGGGAAACTCGGCGAGGTTAATGCAGTGGAGGGCAACACATCCATTGAAGTCATTCGAGATGAAGAGCACAAAACCCTGACAATCCGTGATCGTGGAATCGGCATGACCGAGGAGGAAGTCAATAAATACATCAATCAAATTGCCTTTTCTGGTGCAACTGAATTCCTCGACAAGTACAAGGGCGAGGAAGCCAAAACAGCCATCATAGGCCACTTTGGTTTGGGTTTTTACTCTGCGTTCATGGTTGCAAAACATGTGGATATCATCTCTTGGAGTCAAAGAGACGGCGCCGAGCCAGTAAAGTGGAGTTGTGACGGTTCACCAGAATACACGATCGAGAAAGCCGAAAAGAAAGAACGAGGAACCGACATCATACTGCACATTGCAGATGATAGCGAAGAATTCTTGACCGACGATCGCGTCCAAGGCATTCTGAACAAATACTGCAAATTCATGCCTGTGGAAATCATCCATGGCACGAAAACAGAAATGGTCGACGATCCTTCCGATGAGAAAGACGAAGATGGGAATGTCAAAAAGACCGAAAAAACCTCTCCCCGTGTCGTCAACGAATCAAAACCTCTTTGGACCAAAGCGCCTGCAGATTTAGAGGATGAAGATTATAAGAAATTCTACCAGGACTTGTACCCGATGAATTTCGAAGATCCTTTGTTTCACATTCATCTCAATGTGGACTTCCCATTCAATTTAACGGGCATCTTGTACTTCCCGCAGTTGAAGAAAGAAATGGAATTGCGCAGGGATAAAATCCACTTGTACTCAAACCAAGTTTTTATCACGGACAATGTGGAAAACATCGTACCCGATTTTCTCACCCTTTTGCATGGAGTAATCGACTCGCCAGATATTCCTTTGAATGTCTCCCGTTCTTATCTCCAAGAGGATGCTAATGTGAAGAAAATCAGTGGACACATCTCTAAGAAGGTCTCGGACAAGCTGAACACGATGTTCAAAAAGGACCGCGAGACGTTCGCCTCCCAATGGGATGACCTCCGCATTTTTGTTGAATATGGCATCTTGACCGATCAAAAATTCATGGATCGTGCCAAGAAATTCATGCTCTTCAAAGACACTGAAGGAGCTTGTCACACATACGAGGAAATGATCGCTGTGGTCGGAGAAACTCAAAAAGATAAAAACGGAAAAATCATCTTGCCGTACACGGCAGATGCCAAAGCACAACATAGCTTTGTATCAGCCGCCAAAGAGCGCGGTTATCAGGTGCTTGTGATGGAAGGACCTCTCGCATCGCATATGGTCCAAAAACTTGAAGAAGCATATCCTGATGTGCAGTTCAAGCGCGTAGACTCAGATGTAGTTGATAACCTGATCGAAACCGACGATGCAACGACAAGCACCCTCGACGAGAAGCAGGAAGAAGCCTTAAAACCTATCATTGAAGGTGCTTTCCCTGGCGAGGCGTACAAGGTGAAATTCACTGCAATGTCTCCTACTGCAGCCCCACTGACCATCACTCGTTCCGAATTCATGCGCCGCATGAAAGAGCAGCAGGCAGTCGGGGGAGGCGGCGGATTCCAAATGTTTGGTGCGATGCCAGACAACTATGATGTTACTGTCAATTCAAACCACCCGATCGTTCAAAAAATCTTATCGGAAAAAGATGAATCCGTGAAGCAAAAAGTGGCGAAACGGGCAGGAGATTTGGCGCGCTTGTCACAAGGATTGCTCGAAGGAGAAGAACTGACGGCCTTTATTGCGGACGGATACGGCGAGCTATCGTGAGCCGATACGGATCTTGGATTGGCGGTGCAATCGGTTGGGCCCTTGGGGGGCCGATTGGCGCCGTCATGGGCTTCGCATTTGGCAAAATGTTCTCAGATGGTAGCTCGTCTTATGAGCAAAACAACACCGGCTCATCTTTTAGCAGTCGACAAGCAACTCAAGCAGGCGATTTCTCAATTGCGCTGCTCGTCCTGAGTGCCGCGGTCATGAAAGCAGACAACCGCGTTTTACAATCCGAGTTGGACTATGTCAAAGGATTTTTACGCAAAAACTTTGGAGAAGCGAAGTCTGAGCAGCTGACCCTGCTCCTGCGAGATGTGCTGAAGCAATCCATAGGAATTCGCGAGGTATCTGTGCAGATTAAACGCAACATGGATGTCGCGAAACGAAGGCTATTGCTTCAGTATCTGTTCGGAATTGCCCAGGCCGATGGACACCTTCATACTTCAGAATTGGATGTTATCGAGCAAATCGCCCTCTGGCTGGGCATTTCCAATGCAGATTTCTCGAGCATAAAAGAAACATTTGTAACCTCCAAGGCCGACCCCTACAAAATCCTTGAGATTCATAAGCAAAGTTCAGATGCAGAGGTGAAAAAGGCTTACAGAAAGTTAGTGGTGAAGTTTCATCCGGACAAAACCCAGGACTTGGGCGAGGACTTTCGACAACAAGCGCGGAATCGCTTCCTGGCCATTCAAGCAGCCTACGAACAAATCAAGCACGAGAGGAATAAAAAATGATGCTTCCGCTTGGAAGGTTAAAACCCAACAGCTAACCTTGACCTTGCAATGAACCAATTCAACATGAAAATTAGCGCAATCAGACCATTCCTTCTTATTTTCATAGGAGCCGCAATCACAATGATGCCCCATGAAGCATTCAGTCAGCGCGGGAAAAAATCAAAAAAGAATAAGAGCAGTTCCGCAACACCTCCAGCTAAGCGCGGAGGGAAAGACGATCCCAAGCCACTCGAAGAATTGACAAAAGATGCTGTTGCGACTGAAGGTCTGTTTACGCTGTACTCCGATACCACAAATGGCGGCGGGTGGATGGCAATCCCGGATTCGATGCTGCAAAAGCAATTCATCTACTTTTCGCATGTTGAAGACGGAGTTGCTGAATCAGGATACACTCGCGGAAGCTACCGGAATAGCAAAGTGATTTCATTCCATAAACATTTCAATCGCATCGAAATTCATGCTGAAAACACCAACTATTTCTTCGATCCAGAATCACCACTCTCCAAGGCCAATGAAGCAAACATCAATACTCCGATCATTGCCAGCTTGAGCATTCAAGGAATCGACTCCTCGAAAACGACCTATGCGATTTCAAATGGAGACCTGTTCTTAAAAGAAGGTCTTGAGATGATTAAGCGTCCATCGCGAAAGCCAGGCGAATCAGTTTTGGGCAAGTTATCCCGGGAGAAGTCAAAAATAATTGACATCAACAATTACCCAGAAAACACTGAAGTAACAGTCGATTATGTCTACGATAATCCTGCCCCAAAAATTGGAGGGGCCGCGATTGAAGATGCGCGCGCCATTACTGTGCGTTACCAACATAGCATTCTCAATCTCCCCAAAAAAGGATTCTCTCCTCGTCCGGACGATGCTCGAATAGGCTACTTCGCCACCCAGAAAGAGCACATGACTTCGGCCTCTTCAACGCCCTGGAAAGACATGATCCACCGCTGGCGGTTGGAGAAGCAAAACCCAGATTCGGCGATGTCTCCACCTGTCACACCCATCGTTTGGTGGATTGAAAACACGACACCCTATGAATTTCGCGAATACATCCGCACGGGTGTTGAGAAGTGGAATCAAGCTTTTGAGTTGATTGGATACGAAGATGCAGTTGTCGTGAAGGTTCAGCCAGACAGCGCTGATTGGGATGCTGGAGATATCCGTTACAACGTCTTGCGGTGGACTTCTTCTCCAAGCCCCAGATACAGTGGATATGGCCCAAGTTTTGTCGATCCACGTACCGGAGAGATTTTGGGGGCAGACATAATGCTTGAATGGAGTGGCATGACGGGACGCCTCTGGAGATCAGAGGTCTTTCAAAATGCGGGTTACGCAGATTGGACGGAAGACGAAGAAGTTCCTTCATCACGAGCCCTCTACGCCGAAAGCATTCACCGTTGTGATGCTGGCTCAGTTCAGGCTCAGCAAACACTTTTTGGTGCTGCAGCGATTCGGATGCGATCATTTACTACCGAAGACCAAGAAAAGTTCACACGTGAAACATTGCACCGCCTCGTATTGCACGAGGTTGGTCACACATTGGGATTGAGCCACAATATGGCAGGATCTACAATGCAGAGTCCGGAAGATTTAAAAAACTCCGAAATTGTAAACGCAGAAGGAATGTCCAACAGCGTGATGGATTATCCTTCAATCAATTTCGCTCGAAAAAAATCGGAACAAACAAAGTTTTTCGATGATGCACCGGGACCTTATGATAAGTGGGTCATCGACTATGGATACTCTGCTGCACTATCCGATTCCAAAGAAGAAGCATTGCGTTTGGAGTCTATCCTGAGCAAATCCAATGCACCAGATTTGATGTTCGGCAACGATGCCGATGACATGCGCCGGCCAGGCGGAGGCATGAACCCGGACGTCAACATCTATGATTTGTCCAACGATCCTGTAGCGTACGCCGCAGAGCGATGTGAATTGGTCAATGAGCTCTTGCCAAGAATCATTGAAGAATATGGTGGAGATGAGCAGTCAAGCTACCAAGAAGTGCGACGAGCCTATCTGACATTGACAGGCGAGTACGCCACGCAATTGGGCGTAATGACTCGCCAGATTGGTGGAGTTCGATACAACCGCGCACGTCCATCGCAACAGTCAGTAGCGCCCCTTCAGCCGGTATCAGAGGCAGATCAAAAGGCTGCGATGAAAGCCCTTGCGACCTATGCCTTTGCACCGGATGCTTTCACTGCATCTAAATCTGTTTACGGATACCTGCAGAGCCAGCGACGAGGTTTTGGATTCTTCGCACAACCAGAAGACCCAAAAATTCATGCTCGAATCGCATCCGCTCAGAAAAATGCCCTCCGTCACCTGTTACATCCCCGCGTTTTGCAGAGACTCATTGACGCCTCGGAGTACGGCAACACTTACGGCATCGACGAATACATGAGAGCATTGACGGATGCCATTTTCAAAACGGACTTGAGAAGCGCAGTGAATACACAGCGCCAACAACTTCAAATTGAATATGTAAAAGGACTGGTCGCTGCACTCGGGCCAAAGACGAAATATGATGTCATAACTCAGTCTATGGTGCTCTCGACACTGAAGAGAATCCAACGCGAACAACGGAACGCATCAGCGCCCAATGCACTGACCCGAGCGCATCGCAACCATTTGGTCTTCATCATTGACAAAGCGTTAGAAGCCTAACAGCATATCGTTGAAAAGCTGTGGAGAACTGAAAGAGGAAATGGTCAAAGACTGTTTCCTCTTCTTGCTTTAGCAACTAAATTAACGCATGATTCTGAAGTCAATCCACCACTCGCTCTTATGAAATCACCTGATCGAATCTTCAAGGTCATGGGGGGTAAAGTCGAGCACGATGTCTGCGCGTACATCGCATCAATGCTTCACGAGCAAAGCATTGAAGTCCATGTGGGTTGTGACAGCCAGAACTTCAAGCGGCACACAATTTACGCCACAACAGTAGTGTTTCGCTTTCCCGGCAATGGCGCACACGTGATTTACAGAAAAGAAAAGCTCCCTAAAATTGACGATCTGTGGACCAAACTTTGGGGGGAAACAGAACGGTCTGTGGCATTGGCGCGTCTCATTCTCGAGGAGTGCAATATCCGAGTCAAACAAATCGACCTCGACTACAATTCAGACCCCGCTTATCCGTCTCAGAAATTGATTGCGGCTTCTGCAGGGTATATATCCTCGTTGGGATTCGAAGCCAAGGCCAAACCAAACTTATTGATGGCAGCTTGGGCTGCTAATGTTCTTTGCCAGTAGCCAACGCTCGATTCACGATACCCCTTCACGGCTTTTTAGACACCGGAAAGATATCATTCAGGATCGATTCTCGATGGCGAAAAATGCCCTGCACTTTTTTGTGAATCGGAGCGCCGAATAATTCACCGATTGATCCGCCAGGTAATGCATAATGTAAAACGTCCTCCATCAGCACACCACCATCTTTTTCAGAAAAACGATGCAAATGATGCCAGAAACGATATGGACCAAACCGCTGCTCATCAATGAAATGCGAACCAGGAACGGCCTGCGTGATTTCAGTAACCCAATTCATAGGGATACCCAAAAAAGGGCGAATGCGATAGGCAATGATTTGACCTGCATAAGTGGGCTCATTCGCTCCTGATAAAATCTCGAAAGACATGTCCTCCGGGGTGATGCGATCCAAATTGCCCGGAACGCTGAAAAAATCCCATGCTTCCTCAAGTGAAATCGGAAGCCATTGTTCACTTTCTAATCGATGAATCTTCATAACCTAGAAACGATTGTGAAGGCTCTATTGTTCTCGTCCAATGGTGCAAAAAAAATGAAGCATCCGCCGTTGCAGATGCTTCACTACGATTCACAACTAGGTCCTCCAAGAACTAAAAGCTCCATGACCTGTATCCAAATATAATCAATTTAACATCTAAATACAATGTTTCGAAGAGTTCTTATACGTATGCGGCTATTATTATTCAAGTGCCCTTCGTTTTTATTAAACGGTGAGATAAAACAGTATCAACGTTTACATTTGTATCATGCCCTTGAAGCCTTCGTTTCTTTCAATCCTCCTGAGCTTTCAGTTCGTTTTCTGTAGTATGATTCTTTGCGAAGACTGCAAAGGTCAGTCTGCTGCTGAAGAATGGTACTTGCTGGTTCAGGAACGGGCAGAAAAAATGGATTTTAAGTCATTTGCAGCTGAGAATCCGAACTGGATGGTCAATGCCTCAAAACCCTCATTGAAAGTTGCGGTTCCAGCTCTCGACCGATTGGAAACAGCCCTCCTGCCTTGGGGCGCGGATCAAGCGCTCGTAGATCAATGCATGCAAGTCTTATTCGACTCGAATCACCGGTGCGCGCAAATTATTGGGGTTTTGCATGGCCGCTATGGGCCTTTCATTGAACAAGCGCTAGAATCCGCCTCATTGCCATCTTCCTTTCAATGGCTTGCGGCAACTACTTCAGCTTTCAACACCGGTTTTGATGAAAATGGAGCTGCCGGGATGTGGGGAATGAGTTCTAACCTTGGACGAGACTATGGACTACTCAGTGTCAATGGCATTGATCAACGAAAATTAGCAGAAGAATCAACCAATGCATTCGCGCTGGAATTGGAACGACTCCAGCGGCGCTTCCCGAAGGACCCACACAGAGTTCTCGTCGCATATTGGAAAGGAATGGCGTTTGCCACCCGTTGGACTGGTAAGCCAGGCTATGACAAAACACTAGACGAACAATTGACCCTTCTCAAAGTCCTCAGCCGATTCATGATCAACATCGAGCGTCCGTCTTTCGAACTTGATTGGATTGAGCAGGCGCAAAAATGGCAATTAGTCAAGTGTGATGGTGAGGGAATGGAACGAAATGTCATCATCCGAGAAGGGATTGCAAGCGATCAAGCGCTCACTGAAATCCTGCCATGGTGGACTTCTGGTTTCTTGACCTGCGAGGGTGCCGAGAAATATGGTGCGCGCCTGCCCGAAATGGCGCGACCGAAGCCAACCGAATCAAAGCCAAAACCAAATCGGCAAGTAGATTCCTCCCCCTCCATTGCCATGGAAAATGCGCCAATTGAAAATGCCATTCCATGCATTCTCTACACGGTCAAAAAAGGCGATACACTTTGGAACATTGCCCAACGCTATCCTGGCATAACGCCTGAGGAGCTGGCTGAAATCAATGCAATCTCTGATTACATTCGCATCGGCCAAACCATTTGCGTGCCGGATAAAAGATGAAACCTAAAAAGCAGCCAATCCAGCGCACCATTGCCTTCCTTGCGTCTGTTTTCTTGGCCTTGTTTATTTTCTTACAACGCCCCAAATCCCTGCAAAACATCGTTTGGGAGTTTCCTGTTTGGCAGGATCTTCAAAATGGCGACTCGACAATGACCGCAGCAGAAGTTCAAACACTGCTAGACTCCTATGCTGAAACAACATTTGCCGACTCGAGCATGGTGAAAAGCGTTTCAGACTCAATCGACATTGCCACTAAGCCGAATGCCATTCCCAATGATTCGTCAGTGGATCTTCAACCACCGACTTCTCAGGCCAATGAATCGAGCATTCATGTTGCTGATGTTTTTGATGGCTACGACCGCAGAAATGCGACAAAGATGATTCACCCGGATCTACTGCTGCAGGGAAACGCAAAGGGTTTTGCTCGATTATCATCGTTTTTTTCAAAGCTCAATTCTCCTTCACGCTCTCCAAGCTTGCACATTTTTCACTTCGGAGATTCACAGATTGAAGGTGATCGAATCACCGGTGAACTTCGCGCAAAATGGCAAAAAACTTGGGGCGGAACGGGACCTGGCTTTTTATCCCCTGCTCAACCAATTCCATCTTTGGCCATCAAACAAAAATGGTCAAACCAATGGAACAGGTACACACGATTTGGCAAAGTAGACAGCTCAATTCTTCACAATCGCTATGGCTTTACGGCTTCCTTTGCCCAATATGATCAAACCGAAGAATACGATAAGCCCTGGATTGAATTAAAACCTCATCCCTTGGGTTTCCGGAGTAACCAATCCTTCGGAGAAATTCATCTTTTTTTTGGCCAGAGCTCCGAAACGACCACCGCAACTCTAACTTTTAATGGCACCTCGATACGCCCAACTCAATTGCAGAGCGATTCACTCCACTCCCACGTGACCTTGGATCTATCACAAGATTCAATCATTGAAAGTCCCTTCACTTCTTTAAAGATTGAATTTGACGGCCCGTCTCCTGAATTTCACGCTGTAGGACTTTGGTCTCGCTCCGGAATCACGGTTCATAATGTCGCAATGCGAGGGAGCTCAGGCACGTTGTTCAGGCAAGTGAACCAAATGCAATTGAAACAGCAGCTGACATCCGTTCGAACGGAATTGATTTTACTTCAATACGGAGGAAATGCTATTCCTTATTTGAAAGATTCCGCCGCGGTCCGTCGATTTGGAGGCTGGTTTGCTTCACAAATCCGATTGTTTCAAACCCTTGTGCCGGGCATCCCAATCATTGTGCTTGGACCTTCTGACATGTGCGAAAAGATTGGAACGCAAATGCAAACCTATGCCATACTGCCCTTCATGAGGGACGTTTTGAAAATGGAAACCGTGCGCGAAAATGCTCTTTACTGGGATGTCTATGAAGTGATGGGCGGCTCAGGTTCTATGGCGGCTTGGGTCGAGTCTGTCCCTCCCCTCGCCAGCACCGATCACGTGCATTTCACACCCAAAGGAGCGCGAGAAATCGCTGGTCTCTTCAATAAAAGCTTCCAAACCGAATGGGCTCTTTGGCAGAATTGGCAGGCTGATGAAACCCTCGATGCATTGCAATGACTCGAAGAGGCACCATTGTATTGCCTCTGTGCATTTTTTTTGCGATGCTGAGCAATGTCGTCCAATCGCAATTCGACGCGGACAAGGAACATTCAATCTCGCATGAAATCCCCCGAAATTCAGCGCAATATGAAAACATCTGGGCCACTATAGATTCTGTTCAACGGAGTGAAAAGAGTCAACTATCCATTCTGTACATCGGCGGCTCGCACGTGCAAGCCGGTTGGATCGGTCACTTCATGCGCGAACAGCTTTCTTTATGGATGTCTGAAGCACAATGGAGCAGAGGGTTGATGCTGCCCTATCGTTTGGCAGAAAAAAACACTCCCACTCATTTTCGGACGGAAATGTCTGGAAGCTGGAGCGGCCAGAGTTGTGCCAACCGAAGCTGGATTTCCAATAGCTACGACCTTGGATGTGGAACTGGAATAACGGTGCAAACAAATTCTGGACGTGCAAGCATCCAACATGTGGCCTTTCTGCCCGACTCAACAAAAATGATGGCGAACTCTTTCGACATTTGGACCAATGCAAATCGCAACGAAATCTCCTTAGACTCGACCAGAGGCACAGCCCAAATCACGGAACTTGAATCAGGCATCGGCTGGAGGATGGAACTCCTATCGCCTGTTGACACGTTCCGACTGAATTTTATAGCAGCCGAAAGCCGTTCTACGCCCCTTGTTTATGACGGAGTCTACGCTCAATTGGATGCTACCACGCAGATCGTTGTGAACGAATGGGGTCACAACGGTTTGCACATCGAAGACATGCGCAATTGCCATGGATTCAAAGCCCTCGTGAAACGAATGAAACCTGACCTGGTAATCATTGGCATCGGACTCAATGATGCAATGAAGGAAAAGGGGTTTCGAATCGAACAGTTTGCTCGAGATTACACCTGGATGGTTGATGGTTTGCAAGAGGTCCTGCCTGAAGCTGCTTTTCTCCTCATGAGCAATACTCCTGTGAATGAATCCAAGCCCTTTGTGTCCAAACATTCAGATGAAATAGAAACGTTCCTTCGGGCCTATTCAAAATCCGCTCAATTCGGTTTTTTTGACTTGGGTAGTGCAATCGGTGGACCTGAAAACATTGACGCATGGATGCTCAAAGGTTGGATGAAATCAGACGGGATACACTTTCATTCTGCCGGGTATCAACAAATCGCCTACCGCATATTAGGCGGAATTGAACAGGCTTTTAAGAATGAAAAAAATACGCGAAATTCGGGGGAAAGATGAATTTTATCGATCTGTCACCAAGTCCCACCTTTACCTTTTTGTCTCCAGAATTTTGGGGATTCTTGATGCTTGTACTGATTGGAATTTGGGCCAGTGAACGACGGCTTCGTGTTCGAAATGCTTTTCTGTTTTTGGTCAGCCTTCTTTTCTATTGGAAAACCAATGGTTGGTTTGTTGGTATATTAATGCTTTCCACCCTCGCCGATTGGGGCATTGGTTGGAAAATTTTTCGCTCAACAGGATCTGCAAGAACACGATGGTTGGCGACAAGCATCGTGACCAATTTGGGTTTGTTGTTGTTTTTTAAATATGCTTACTTCTTTGCAGATGCTTTAAATCCGTTGCTCGGAACGCATTGGAACCCGCACCTCTCCCTCGGCCAATGGACAAATGCCCATTTAGGTACAACATTTCGGGTGGATCAAATTTTATTGCCAATCGGTATCTCATTCTACACCTTCCAAACCCTTTCCTATTCAATCGACATCTACCGCCGACAAATAACGCCTTGCCGAAGTCCCTTAGACTTTGGATTCTTCGTTAGTTTTTTCCCTCAGCTCGTGGCTGGGCCAATCGTTCGTGCAAAGGATTTCATACCCCAGCTGCATCAGCCCTATTCCCTGAGTCGTACTGACTTTGGGATGGCAATCTTCTGGATCCTCAATGGCCTCATTAAAAAAATTTGGTTGGCAGATTACCTCGCTGTAAATCTCGTGGACCGAATCTTTGCAAACCCCGGAGGTTTTAGCGGATTTGAAAATGTAATTGGTTTGTATGCGTATAGCCTTCAGGTCTATGCCGACTTCAGCGGTTACACAGACATGGCCATAGGCATCGCGTTGCTCATGGGCTTTCGACTTCCTATCAACTTCAAGTCACCGTACAAAGCAAGGAGCGTCGGAGAGTTTTGGCAACGTTGGCACATAAGCCTTTCAAGTTGGCTCAAGGATTACCTCTACATTCCTATGGGTGGCAATCGAAATGCGAGCACCTTCACGTACTTAAGCATGAGCGCCTTTTTGATCTTCCTACTGCTCATGCTCCCTAGCACGGGCATTCGGCTCATCGCACTTGGCAGCATGCTGCTATTAGGAGCCACTCTGGTTGCATTTCCGCCACTTCGAAAGAGGTTCAGCACAAACATCAATCTCATGATCACCATGCTACTCGGTGGTTTATGGCACGGCGCTAGCTGGAATTTCGTCCTCTGGGGAGCATTGAATGGACTCGGATTGATCGTCTACAAGGGATGGCGCAAAATCAGTCCATGGGAAAATAGAAACCGTTGGTGGAAACACGCGCTGGGTATTTTCCTGACCTTCCATTTTATTTCAGCCACTAGAATCTGGTTCAGATCTGGCAGTCAAGTCAACTGGAGTGAACTCAGCCAACCCCATGACTTGTGGTCAGAATGGTTCACTGCCAACGCTATGCTCATGCAAATTATTCATCGCTTTTGGCAGAGTCCGTTCCAAGAAGTCATCTTGGGAAATCGCAATATTCTGCTTGTCATGCTCGGAGGAATTTCCATTCACCTTTTACCTGAACGATGGAAAAATACTTACCGGCATGCATTTGCCAACACATCGGCTTTTGTTATGCTCGGAATTACGCTCAGCGCAATTTGTCTTGCGTATCTCGGAATGAGTTCTGGGTTGCAACCCTTCATCTATTTCCAATTCTGACACGACGCTCCGCCCTATTCCACTATCTCAATTTCTTGGTATGCACTGCAACTCTTGTTTCCGCTGGCACACGAAGTCAAAAGAACAGCAATGGAAAGGATGCCCATCGCAAGGACAAGAACTCTTTGGACGCGCAGATGGTTGATTTGATTTGAAAACATAACAATGAATTTTCGGTTCTCTAACGAGAATTTGCCAAACTTAGTACATCTTTTTCATATGAGTTACAAAACAAATGTCATCCATGGCCAATAATGCTCTTCCTGAACCCGCAAACACCATTCCAGTCCTTTATGGATTCATGGCTTGCGTTCAGATCATTCTAATGCTTGAATTTGTCATTGATCCACAGGGAATGATTTCATCAAGCGCATTTTTCAAGCTCATTGAAGATCAGCGCAGCGGCATTCTCTTGTTGCAGCTTTTTGGCTGCGCGATCTTATTTGTAGATGCCGTTTTGCGTTTTGATTTCATCAAAAAAAAATGGTTTCATCTCGCAGGTATTGGCTTGTTCATTTGCCACTGGATGTTTCAAATGTTCGTCCATTTCCTATCCAGTTCATACCTCACTTAGGGCGCACTAATCTTGCTGATACTGATAATCCGAATCGTCCAGTCGCTCAGGAATCGATCGAAAAAGTTCGAACCTTTGTTGAATAAAGCGAATAAACTCATATTGCGTCCATTGCTTTAGGAGCTCTTCTCCTGGATCACTAAATGCGATGAAATCATCGAATTCGTAAGGTTCAAGCAGAATGATTTCGTAGTTGACGTACTTCACAAAGAGCTCCCTGAGCAAATCGTGCCGACGATCACGATTTTCCAATTGAGCGACAGCACGCTTGCTACGTTCCTCTCGATTGAGCATTTGATAGAGAAAAGTAATTGGACTGCTGAAGGCATCCACAGAAGTGAGTCGAAAGTCCTCTTCGTTGTAGCCCAAAGATTCGATATCGCGCAAAATCTCCCTCAGTTCTCTTGGCGCCACAACTTCTGCGGTTCCAACCTCGACGCTCAATCGATGCAGGCGAACTTCCCAGTTGTATTGCTTTCCTTTTGTTGGAGCAACGCGCTCTCGTGTATGAAAACCTATGGCTCCAAAGGCAATGGTATCTCCTGGACAAACGGCTAAGAGAAATTGACCTCTTTGGTCTACGAATTGACCTCCTCCTTCTAGCCCACGATTGACTACCATCGCAGCAGGAATCATTCGTCCCGATTCATCCACAACTGATCCGGTGATGAACATCAAACTATCGCAACGATCGGTGAGTCCCTTCTGAGCAAACCCCAATGACGCAGTCAGAAGAAATGAAAAAGCAACCACCGTTCGTGAAAAAGAGGACATCATAGCTGCAAGATAGGACTCATCAGATGTTAACTTCGGCTCATGGCCGATCAATTGCCTTCATCCGATTCAACAAAGTCCGCTGCTCAAAAAGCAGCCAAAGGACGAATATCCGATGCAAGGAAGCTGTCAAAATCTCCTGAAGTATGGGCATCCGACATCATAAGAGGCAATCGCAAAGCGCTCAGTCAAGCCATCACATTGACTGAAAGCGCAAAACCAGCAGACCAATTGCTCTTGGATCAAGTGCTTCAATGCATTCAATCAAATAAGGAAGAATCTGCATCCGTAAGGATTGGAATCACAGGAGTACCCGGCGTCGGGAAGAGCA